>NZ_JBNHIC010000066.1:0-17252 GCF_059092905.1 Arthrobacter sp. B0427-1-12
GGCGCCCAACGCGGCGCCGGCACGGGAGGGCCTGCCCCGGCTGCTGGTCGGCGCCCGCCGGGGCTTCACCGCGCTGCTGGTCAGCACCGGCCTGGGGCTTGCGGCCCTGACGGGCGGCAGTGCCTTCCTGGTGACCGGGCTCCTGGCAGCGGAACAGAACGCTCCCCGGTGGGGGTGGGTGCTGGGGCTGCTCGCCGCGGCGCTAGGCATCGGCTTACTGCGTTTCCTGGAACGGGTGCTGGCGGAGAAGCTCGGCCAGCACTATGTCCAGGAGATCCGCAAGGACCTGGTGGCGGCCGCCCTGGCGGACGGCTCCGGGCCCTCGATCGGGATCACCATCGCCAGGACCACGAACGACCTGTCCGGAGTCCGCAACTGGATAGCCCTGGGCATCGCACCGTTGACCGCGGGCATCCCGTTGATCGCCGGAACGCTGGCCGCGGTCTGGCTGCTGTCCCCGGCGCTGGCCCTGGCGGTGGTGCTGCCGATGTCCTTGTTCACCGTGGCTCTGGGCCTGCTGTCCAGACCGGCCTTTGACAGGGCGCGGGAATTGCGCCGCAGACGCGGCCGGCTGGCTGCCCAGATCGCGGATATTGTGGCTGCGGCCTCGGCCATCCGCGCCGCGGGCGGGAACCGGCGCGGAGTCCGGCAGGTTGAACGGGCCGGAGGGCAGGTTTCCGCAGCTGCGGTCCGTCATGCGGCGGTTGCCGGCTGGATCCGCGGGGCGGCTGCCGCCGCCGCTTCCGTCAGCGTCGTCACAGTGGCCGCGGCCGGCGCGTGGCTGGGCATCGACACTGCGACCATCGCCGCGGCGCTGACCGTCGTCGGCATGCTCGCGGCTCCGGTCAGCGATCTGGGGCGGGTGGTGGAATACCGGCAGAAATTCAGGGCGGCACGGCGCGTCCTCGTCCCTGCCCTGGGTCCGCTTCGGCAGGCCACGGCGGCCGAACTGCGCCGGCGCCACGCTGCGGCTGCCGCCGCGAAGGCTTCAACGCGGGCCCACGGTCCGGATATCGCGCCTGTTCATGGACGGCGACCTTCCGTTGCCGAGCCTCCAGGCGCGGCCGGGGGACCGGATCGTCGTGAAGTCTTCGGACCCGGCCCGGATGACGGCCGTCTTTGAAGCGCTGCTCGGCCTGCGGCCGGAGCTGCCGATGGAGGTCCGGATCGCCGGGCGGAACCTTTTCCTGGCATCCGCCGCGAAGCGCCGGAAACTGGTGGGCCACGCTGCCCGGGGCCTGGTCCTGGAACGCGGGACCGTCGCCAGGGCGGTGCGGTACCGGCGGCCGGACCTGCCCGCCGCTGTTACCGGTATGGCGCTGTCAAGGGTTGGACTGGAACAGACCGTGGCCCGGCTGCCCGCCGGCGAGCGCACGGTCCTCAAGCACGGCGGCCAGCCCCTGACTGCCGCGGAGCGTGCCCGGCTGCAGCTGGCCCGGGCCATGCTTGGCGACCCGCCGCTGCTACTGCTGGACCATATCGACGGCGACCTTGGCAGCGAGGGTACGGCGCTGCTGGCGAAAATCCTTCGGACCTACCCGGGAGTGGCTATCATCGCCGCGGATGCGCCGGAGAACCTGGCCGCGGACTATTCAGTGTGGGAGATCGATCCTGCGGACTCGGCCGCGGCGGGGAAGCAGCGGAAATGGATGAGGCGCCCACTTCGCTGTGATTCACAGGAAGCAGACGCCTCAGCCGTTGGCGGTGACGGAGGGATTTGAACCCTCGTTGGCTTTTACACCAAACATCATTTCGAGTGATGCACCTTCGGCCGCTCGGACACGTCACCAACGCGTCAACTTTACCGGGTCAAGGGCCAATGACCCAAAAAAGCTTTCCGGCCTGCGTCTAGGCTGGCTCACGGGGACGTACTGTCCCGCCCAGGCAATGGCAGTTCCACGATTCCGCAGAAGGCCCTAATGACACGCAAACACATCGCCATGGTCAGCATCCCGGCGCCGGGACACGTCAACCCGAGCCTGGAGGTCATCCGGGAACTGGCCGCGCGCGGACACCGGGTCACCTACGCCAACGATCCGTCCTTCCGCTCCGTCATCGAGGACACCGGTGCGGAACTCAAGCCGTACAGTTCGACGCTGCCGGAGGTGAACACCGGCGAGGGCTCCGGTGAAACCGGCTCCGGGGGCAAGGCCAAGTCCTGGGAGGGCGATGTCATTGATCAGCTGGGCATCTTCCTGGACGACTACATCTCGATGCTGCCCCAACTGGAGGCGGCCTACGCCCAGGACCGGCCCGATCTGTTCCTCTGGGACATCGCCGGCTCCCCGGCCCGCATCCTCGCCCAGCGGTGGGACATCCCGATTATCCAGCTGTCCCCGACCTACGTGGCCTGGGAGGGGTACGAGGAGGACATGAAGCCCTTCATCGACGGCCTCAAGGCGGAGCCGCGGGGCCGCGACTATTTCCGCCGCCGCGACCAGTTCCTCACCGACAACGGGATCACCACGGACCCGGACGCCTTCTTCGGCCGGCCGCAGCGCTGCGTCGTGCTCATCCCCAAGACGATGCAGCCCAACGCGGACCGGGTGGACGAGTCCGTCTATACGTTCACCGGTCCTGCGCTCGCCGCCGGTTCACGGCAGGGGAACGACGGCGGATGGCAGCGTCCGGCCGGAGCGGACCGGATCCTGCTGGTCTCTTTGGGGACGGCCTTCACCGACCAGCCGGAGTTCTACCAGCGCTGCATCGAGGCCTACGGCAACCTGGACAGCTGGCACGTGGTGCTGCAGATCGGCCGCCATGTGGATCCGGCGGCGCTGGGCGAGGTGCCCGGGAACATTGAAGTGCACCGCTGGGTGCCCCAGCTCGCCATCCTCCGCCAGGCGGATGCCTTCATCACCCACGCCGGAATGGGCGGCTCCAGCGAGGGGCTGTACACCGGTACGCCCATGATCGCCGTGCCGCAGGCGGTGGACCAGTTCCAGAACGCGGACGCCCTGGCCGCCGCCGGCGTCGCGGTCCGGCTGGACACCGACGCGGCCACTGTGGACGAACTCCGCCGCGCGCTCGCGGAGGTGACCGCTCCCGCCGTCGTTGCGCGCGCCGTCGAAATCAGCGCCGAACTGAAGGCGGCCGGAGGAGCCCGGGCCGCGGCGGACATTATCGAAAGGTACCTCTGAAGCAGACGGAGCGGCCTCCCGCCGTACTGCAGAATGTCCGTATGGATACTTCTGTGGCACGGGCATGGGCATGGCATAAGCAAGGTCTGGACGGTTCGCGCACCGGCCAGGGTACGGCGCAGGCCCTGGCGGAAACCGGGTGGATGCGTTCGGTGGGTGGCGCCAACCCGTATCTTGGCCTGCATGCGCGCACCGGCCTGGGGCGCGGACAAATCGACGCGGATGTCGCTGCCCTGCGAATCCACGAACTGCCGGTCGCCAGGGGCTGTACCTACGTCGTCGGCGCCGAGGACTATTCCTGGGGCCTGCAGCTGGGCGCCGGCGCAGCCCAGGTGCCGTTGCGGCTGCTCGGCAAGCTGGGCGTGGAGCGCGCGGAAATCGAAAGCCTCGAAGCCCGGGTGCTGGAGGCGCTGGGGGACGGGCCGCTGGACCCGCGCGAGCTGAAGGACGCGCTGGGAAGCGCCGTCCGCAGCCTTGGGGAGGAAGGCAAGAAGAAGGGGGCATCGACCACGCTGCCCGCCGCCCTCGGCCTGCTGCAGGCGGATGGCCGGATCCGCCGTGTTCCGGTCAACGGCAGGCTGGACCAGCAGCGCTATGCCTATGTCCGCTGGGACCTTGACCCCAGCGGCAAAACGGATGAGGAGGTCCGCGCCGAACTGATGCGCCGCTACCTCGGCTGGACGGGAGGAGCCACGCTCCAGCAGACACGGTGGTTCACCGCCTTCACGGTAGCGCAGACCAAGGCTGCGCTGCAGGCCGTGAGGGCCGTGGAGGTGGAGTACGACGGCGGCACCCTCTGGATGCTGCCGGCCGACCGTGAGGAGCTGGCCGGCTTCAAGGCACCGGGCGAGGAACAGATCCAACTGCTGGCCGGAACCGACGGCCTCACCCTGCTGCGCCGCAACGCGCCGGACCTGTTCGACCCCGCGGACAAAGAGCGCGCCGTTCCCGGGGACAAACAGTCGCTGGCCCTGCAGGCGGACCTGCCGGACCACCCCATCTTTGACCGCGGCCGGATCATCGGCCTGTGGCAGTACGATCCGGCCAACCAGGAAATCGTGTCCTGGACATTCAGACCGGCCACGGCGGCGGTGAAACAGCGGATTGAGGAAATCCAGGCCTTCATCCGCGACGAACTCGGTGATTTCCGCTCCTTCAGCCTCGATTCACCAACCTCGCGGCAGAAGCGGATCGACGGCCTGCGCACGGCGGCCGGCCAGCGTTGACCAAGCCGGCTGGCCGGGACCGCGCCGGTCAGCCGCTAGCGGGCAGCATCACGGTGTGCGCTGAAGAACTCGGTGAGCAGCTCCGCGCACTCGGCCTCCCGCACGCCCGGGAACACCTCCACCCAGTGGTTGAGCCGGCGCTCCCGCAGGATGTCGAAGACGGAACCGGCGGCGCCGGCCTTTTCGTCCCAGGCGCCGAAGACCACCCGCGGGATCCGCGAGAGCACGATCGCCCCTGCGCACATGGGGCAGGGTTCCAGCGTGACCACCAGGGTGCAGCCGTCCAGCCGCCACTCGCCGAGCGCCGCGGCGGCCTGCCGGATCGCCACCACCTCGGCATGAGCCGTCGGGTCTCCGTGCGCCTCCCGTTCGTTCCAGCCGGTCGCCAGCACGCCGCCGTCGGGTCCTATGACGACGGCGCCGATCGGCACATCGGCGGTGGCGGCCGCACGTTCGGCGGCGGCCAGGGCAAGCCCCATCCAGCCCTCGTGCCGGCTGCGCTGGTCCCTGTGGTCGCTCATATCCTCAATGGTAGTTTTGAGCCATGCGCGTTCTGGTTGTGGATCATCCCCTTGTTGCCCATAAGCTCACTGTCCTGCGGAACAAGGAGACGCCCTCGCCGGTCTTCCGGCAGCTGACCGAGGAACTCGTGACCCTGCTGGCCTACGAGGCCACCCGCGAGGTGCGCACGGAACCGGTGGAGATCGAAACGCCGGTCACCAAAACGGTAGGCACGGCCTTCACCAAGCCCACCCCGCTGGTCGTTCCCATCCTGCGCGCCGGGCTGGGCATGCTGGAAGGCTTCACCCGGATGGTGCCGACGGCGGAGGTCGGCTTCCTGGGCATGGCCCGCAATGAAGAAACCCTGGAAGCGGTCACCTATGCCGAACGTCTGCCGGACGACCTGACCGGCCGGCAGGTCTTCGTGCTGGATCCGATGCTGGCCACCGGCGGCACACTGCGGGAAGCCATCAAGTTCCTCTTCCTGCGTGGATGCGTGGACGTGACCTGCATCTGCCTGCTGGCCGCCCCCGAGGGGCTGGCGGCCCTGGAGGAACAGCTCAGCGGCCTGAAGGTGACGATCGTCCTGGCGTCGATCGATGAAAAGCTCAATGAGTCCGCGTACATCGTCCCCGGACTGGGCGATGCGGGGGACCGCCTGTACGGGGTCGTGGGATAAGCCCGGTGGCTGTCCGCCCGCGCAGACAGCCGGCCCAAGGTGCCCACATGCTCGGCAGAATAAACGAGAGAAAGATCACACCCCGGAGAATTTGCAATCCCCGCCCGCATTTGCCTCGCAATCCGGTTTGTCTACAGCAGGGCCTCGTGTGCCCCTCAGGCCTCCAATTGGGCATGTCCAATTAGACGATCTGCAAAAAAAGCCGTTTTCGGTAGACAGTATTTTTAGAACGAGTGGTCAAATAAACGCCTGAATTGCCATTTGTCTAACGTGACAGGGATCACTGGGCGAGGCGGGTGTCTCAGCATATGAGACACGGCTCTCTGTGTTACTTGCGCGTATTGCTTTATTACGGGCATCATCCTTGTTGTGAACATCTCAACAGCATCTGCAGCCGCAGTAATCCGTTCGGGCCACCCCGCCGCCATGGATTCGTGCTGTTGGCGAATGCAGGCCTAAAGCACCACCCAGATTTAGCCGTTTCACCGCCCGACGCAGGGCCGATCCCATCGCGGTCGGGCATCCCAAGCATTCGTGCCGTGATGACGGCAATTCACAGAAGGTACTTACATGTCAGTAGCATCCGGATACGTCCACATCTCACTGCGCAATGCGCAGAACCGGGCCGCGGGCCAGCGCCAGCAGCACTCCGCACGGCAGCTTCCCGCGCAGGCCGGCTACCGGCCGCTGCATGCTGTGCCGGCTCAGGATGCGCAGCCCATGACCGAACCGACGCCGGTGATTGCGAATGTCGGCCAGGGTGTCCAGCCGGTCGCGCAGGACAATGTGGCGCGTGGCTTCGTGCTGTACGTCGGACTCGATGAGGACGCGGCCAAGGCCGCCGGTACTTCGCTGACCAAGCTGGCGCAGGAAATCCGCGCCCACGTGCAGCAGTTGGTGCCGTCCGCGCAGAGCTATGCCGCGGTGGCCCTGGCGCCGTCGGACGCCCCCGGTGACGACATCGACGTCGTACGCAACGCTTTCGGCGATCCAACCGTGCGCCGCCAGCGCACCGAGCCGGCCCGCCCGGTGGTTCCCCAGCCTCAGACGCCGCGCCCCAGCGGAGTGCTGATCGACCTGTCCCGCCGCGAGGTCCATCTGGACGGCGAGACGCTGAACCTGACCTTCAAGGAGTTCGAGCTCCTCAACTACCTGGTGGAGAATGCCACCCGCACGGTGTGCCGCGAGGAACTGCTCAGTGGGCTGTGGCGCAATGCTGAGGAAGTGCCGAACGAGCGCACCATCGACGTGCACATCCGGCGCCTGCGGTCGAAGCTTGGCCGCCTGGCGAATACGGTCCGCACGGTCCGCGGCCAGGGTTACCGCTTCTACGAGCATCCCGAGGTCGTAGTCTGGGCGGCTCCGGAATACTCCATCTAAGGGCTCCGCAGCGCGGGTGTTTTCGCGGCGTCATCCCGGGCCGCACTAGACTGGCCGCATGAGCCGGCACCATGTGAAGAAACTTATGCTGATGCGCCATGCCAAGTCCGCGTGGCCGGTAGGGGTTTCGGACCAGGACCGGCCGCTGGCCCAGCGCGGGCACAATGAAGCGCCGCTGGTGGGCAAATGGATGCTGGAGCACGACGCCGTGCCGGACTACATCCTGTGCTCCTCCGCGCTGCGGACCCGGCAGACCTGCACCTGGGTGTGCGACCAGCTGGGGGACAAGGCGCCGACGCCCAAGCTGGAGGAGCGGCTGTACCACGGCGACGCCACGCAGGTCCTCAACGTCATCAACCATGTGCCGGACACGGTGACCAGCCTCCTCGTCATCGGACATATGCCGGTGGTCCAGGAGCTGGCCATGCGGCTGGCCTCGGTGAAGTCGGATGAAGACGCCGTGATGGATATGGCGTCCCATTACCCGACGTCCGGGCTGACCGTGATGGAGCACGAACTGAGCTGGGCGGAACTGGACGGCCGGGACGCCAAGGTCACCGATTTCATCGTGCTCCGCAAATAGCGGTCACATTCCGTACTTTTCCAGCAGACGCAGCCAGACCTCGCTGATCGTGGGGTAGGAGGGCACGGCGTGCCAGAGCCGGTCCAGCGGCACTTCGCCGACGACGGCGATGGTCGCCGCATGCAGCAGTTCGGCAACGTCCGGGCCCGCGAATGTCACCCCGGCCAGCACCTTCCGGTCCTCATCCACCACCATCTGCGCCCAGCCCCGGTAGCCGTCGGCATGGAGCGCTGAGCCGGCCACCGAGATCGGCAGTTCGGTGGCGCTGGCGTTCAGCCCCCGTTCACGCGCCTTCTCCAACGTCAGCCCGACCATCGCGACCTCCGGATCGGTGAAGACCACGGACGGCACGGCTGCCTCGTCCGCGGTGGCGGCAAACCGGCTCCAGCGGCCGGGTTGCGGCCCGGAGTCCGCCGGATCCAGCTCGCCGGCGGCCCGCGCCGCGATGGCGTCCCCGGTGGCCCGGGCCTGGTACTTACCCTGGTGCGTCAGCTGCGCCTTGCCCGCGGCATCACCGGCTGCATACAGCCAGCCGCCGCCAAACCCCGCGACCAGGCCGCTGGCATCCACCGTGAGCTTTCGTGGATCCACGCCCAGTTCTTCCAGCCCGATTCCGGCGAGGGCCGGATGCCTGCCGGTGGAAACCAGGAGCCTGGCCGCGGAGACGCGCCCGCCGCCGGACAGCGTCAGGTGCGTGCCGGCGTCGTTCTGTTCCGCTTTCTCCACATCCGTGTGCAGCCGCACGTCCACCCCGTCCGCGCGCAGCCCGTCCTCCACCAGGCGGCGTGCGGGCTCCGGGTACTTGGTCAGCAGATCGCCGCGGGCAATCAGCGTCACCCGGGAGCCCAGGCGGGCGTATGCCTGCGCCAGCTCACTGCCCGACACTCCGCCGCCCATCAACAGCAGGCTCTCCGGCACTTCCTGTGCGGCGGTTGCCTCCCGGGTGCCCCAGAATTCCACCGCGTCCAGTCCGTCGACCGGCGGGATGGTCGGTGCGGAACCGGTGGCCAGTACGACGGCGTGGCGCGCCGTGACCAGGGTCGCGGAACCATCGGCGCCGGTCACCTCCACGGCACGCTCGCCTGCGAGGCGGCCCCTGCCGCGGAGCAGTTCGATGCCGGCGCCGCGCACCCACTCGACCTGGCCGTCGTCGTTCCAATGGGAGGTAAAGCCATCCCGCCGCTTCAGGACAGCAGCGGTATCAAGCCGGCCCGTCACCGCCTGGGCTGCGCCCGGGACGTGACGTGCTGCATTCAGCGCTGTTCCGGAGCGCAGCAGGGCCTTGGACGGCATGCAGGCCCAGTACGAGCATTCACCGCC
Source organism: Arthrobacter sp. B0427-1-12 (assembly GCF_059092905.1). Taxonomy (NCBI): domain Bacteria; kingdom Bacillati; phylum Actinomycetota; class Actinomycetes; order Micrococcales; family Micrococcaceae; genus Arthrobacter; species Arthrobacter sp. B0427-1-12. Next base: position 8,830 of record NZ_JBNHIC010000066.1, read on the forward strand.
GACCAGGTCCGATTCGACAAGGATGGTCTTCAGCCCGCCGCGGGCGGCGCGGTCCGCGGCATTCTCACCCACGGCGCCCGCCCCGATTACGATGACGTCGGCCTCAAGTGCGGATTCGGAAGTGGCAGTCATGGTCCGAGCCTTGCACTCAGCCCGGGACGAGGCAAGGGCTGTACTTACGGTTCGCTGATCGTGAAGGAATCCGTAAAGGCGCGCGGCCTGACCGGTACAAACCGCGCCTCGAGCCGGTCCGCAGTGACGGTGATGTCCAGGATCCCATGCGTGGGATTGGAATTCTGGCCCGACCAGCTGGCGAAGTAGCCTGCTTCCGCATCATTACGGCTGATCCCCCGCGGCGGACGGCCGCCCAGGCCGTTGGTCGCGAAGACGGTGCCGGCCCCCTTTTCCAGGGCGGAGTCTGTATCCGCGATGCAGCCGCGCGCCAGGCGGTCCGGCACCACTTCAGAACAGCCAAACCCGGTCGCGAGCTGGTGGGTGCGCTGGTACAGGTGCTCGTGGCCGTGGAGTACCAGGTCCACCTTCTTGTCGAGCAGCATATTGGTCAGTTCCGCTCCCGCCTCGCAGTCGTACCGGCCGATGCTCAGGCAGGGGGTGTGCATGCCCGCGACCACCCAGGGAATATCTTCATCCCGTGCGTCGTCGATGGCCTCGGCCGTCCAGTCGTAGCGGTCGCTGCCCTCGGAGTAGTCCCGGTTGCCGTTGCCGAAGTCGATTCCGGGCGAAATCATGACAAAGCGGACCAAGGGATCGTCCTCGGGGACATCCGCGTACCACTGCTCGCCATAGTCGCCGGACAGTCCCGGGAGCCGGTTGGGCAGGCAGTCGGCGAAGTTCTCGATGTCCCCGTCCTCGCCATTGCTTTCGTGGTTACCGGCGATGAGCTGGAACGGGAAGTCCTCTCCCAGCGCGTCTGTGACCATGCCGCACCAGCGTTCCTCGGTTCCATCCTCATAGCTGAGGTCCCCCAGAGCGAGGTGGAGGTCCGGTTCGGCGTCCCCGATCAACCGGAGAACATCCTCGAATCCCTCGTCGAGGCCGTAGTCTCCGGCGGCGGTGAAGTGCACGGAATCCGCGGACGGGGCAGGCGCAGTTGCACCGGGCGATTCCGGTTCCTCCGGCGGCGAGGCGGTCCCCTCCGGCGGGGCGGTGGCATCCGGCGGGGCGGTGGCTCCGGGTGGGGGCGGCGGCTCGTCGCGCGCCGACAGCTGTACGCCGTATACGACGGCGGCCCCGGCTATGACGGCCGCGGCGGAACCTGCGATGATCCATCTTTTCGAAGCCATTGGGCTTCTCCTTCGGATCGCATTGTCAGCGGCTGCAGTGTCAGTGTAGCGGGCCGCCTATTGGGCCTCAACGGAACCTCCACCGGGACCGTTTTTCGGATAACAGTTGGCGGATGAGAAAACTTTCATGAAAATCTCATGGTGCTCTCACAATGCCCTTGAATAATGTCACTATTTATCCTGCGGTGGTCTTTTTCTATTTGAATTCCGCAGTCCAAATCCAGCAGCGAATAATTCGCGCGGTCCCTGGTTCAGTGCAGAACCACGGGCCGTTCCATGTTGCCTGCGGGGATTTTCCCGGTGGAGTAAGGGGTTTCGGTGCCGTGGGAGCACGCAAATTTGGGGAAGAGAATCAATATGAGAATTCCCTCATAAAGCATCAACTTTTTTCCAAGCGGATACTGGGAGAAATGGTTTCAGGAATTGCGGAAAGATTTATTGAAAAGACTGCAGATCGTCACCCCGACAGCGATCGGCGGAAGCTGGTCTGATCCGCAAATCTGAACCTGGTGCCAATCCCGGCACCCCAACTATCACCCAGCACCGCATCTATCAGTGGATGGAGAGAACCATGCAGAACAAGACCAGACAGATCATCGGAACGGCCGCCGTCGCCGGCATCTTCCTTGCCGGCGGAATCGCCGGTGGCCAGGCGGCTGAAGACGCCGTTGGTACCGAAATCGAAACCCTCAATGACGACCGCGGCGTTCACGAGCCGGGCCACGTCGACATCAACGATGCACCGGATGACGGCGATGCTGTAGCCGATGAGGCTCCGGTTGAGGAAGCCCCGGCCGATGAGGCTCCGGCTGAGGAAGCCCCGGCCGATGAGGCTCCGGCTGAGGAAGCCCCGGCGGATGAGGCTCCGGCTGAGGAAGCCCCGGCGGATGAGGCTCCGGAGGTAGAAGCACCGGAGGCAGAGGCTCCGGCTGAGGAAGCTCCGGTTGAGGAAGCGCCGGCCGATGAGGCCGACGCTGAGGAAGCGGACGCTGAGGAAGAGGCCGCTGAAGACGCGGATGAGGCTCCGGCCGAGGAAGCCCCGGCGGATGAGGCTCCGGCTGAGGAAGCCCCGGCGGATGAGGCTCCGGCTGAGGAAGCCCCGGCGGATGAGGCTCCGGCCGAGGAAGCCCCGGCGGATGAGGCTCCGGCTGAGGAAGCCCCGGCGGATGAGGCTCCGGCCGAGGAAGCCCCGGCGGATGAGGCTCCGGCCGAGGAAGCCCCGGCTGAAGAGGCACCCGCCGATGAGGCCGACGAAGCCAAGGACGCCGAGGATGCAGCTGAGGAAGCGGCTGAAGCCGAGGAGGAGGCTCAGGAAGAAGCCGAGGACGCAGCTGAGGAAGCGGCTGAAGCCGAGGAGGAGGCTCAGGAAGAAGCCGAGGACGCAGCTGAAGATGCTGTCAAGGATGCCGAGGACGCAGCTGAGGACGAGGCCGAGGCTGAGGAGGCTCCCGAGGTAGAGGCCCCGGTTGAAGAAGCCCCGGCTGAGGATGGCTTCACTGCCCAGGCAGCCGACGTTGAGGCTCCTGAAGCCGAAGAAGCTGGGGTCGAGGACGAAGCCGAAGACGAGGATGCGCTGGAGGGCGTTGAGGAAGCGGCCGAAGCCATCGCCCATGTCGCCGAGGACGAGTTCGACGTCGCTGAGGAAGCCTTGGGCGAGATGGAGGAAGACGGTGCCGCCTCCGAGGCGGAGCTGGCAGCGGCCCAGGCCGAGGCTGATGAACTCGAAGAGGCCATGGAAGCCGCTGACCAGGTTGCCAAGGACACCGTAGAGGCCGCTGAGGAGGAACTGGAAGCCGGCACCCTTGCTCCGGTCCCGGCCGCACCCGCGGCCCCTGCGGAAGCCACGGTCCCGGCCGAGGGTACTGCGGTTCCTGGCATCGCGGAGACCGATCCGGTGGAAGTCGAGGCACCTGAAGTCGAGGCGCCGGAAACCGCCGTGCCGGTCCAGGTTGTCGAGGTTCCCCAGGTTGAGACGCCGGAGACCGCCATTCCGGAGGTGGCTCCCATCGCTGAAGCACCAATCGTGGAAGCACCTGTAGTCGAAGCACCGGTTGCGGAAGCACCTGAGGTGGACGACGACATCGTTCCCGAGCCGGCACACGTGCCCGGTGCCGATGACGTCCTGCCCGACGTCGACACCCCCGAGACCGAGGCCTAAGCCCCTCGCACCCTTGCGCCAGGCCTCCCGCAGCGAGCGGGGGGCCTGGTGTCGTTCCGCGAGGTCCGGCGCAGCTGCTGGGGGCACTCAGGCGACGTGCCGCCGTCGTTATCAGGAACCGCAGAAACAGAAATGCCCCGGTCCGAAGACCGGGGCATTTGGCTGGTGCGCGCGAAGGGATTCGAACCCCCAACCTTCTGATCCGTAGTCAGATGCTCTATCCGTTGAGCTACGCACGCATATTTGGGAAGATCTTCACTGGCCGCAGGGCCTTTGAAGATCTTCTCCGTGGCCGCTCGGGCCGTAGATAACTATACAGAGTTTCCTACCGGACGCCTAATCGACCCCAAGATGTCACTTTCAGACTAGACCGGTCTACGTGACCTTAATCACATGCATCCCTCCTCGTGAAGGCGGTTTTCCACGGAATTCCGCGGAATTCCGGCGATCGGAGGCGGTTATCCTACGTCAGATTTAACGGACCCGTGATTTTCCACCCATAGCATCAATACACACCGCTGACCCGACGAAGGGAAGACTCATGGGCGAAAACTCGCGCCAGTTGGTTCTTGAGGACACTACTCAGGAAGCTGCACCGAATGTGGCTGTGCAGGATGCACTTTCGAATGCGCCGACAACGCATGCCGGCCTTCTGGCATGGGTCAGGGAAGTCGCGGAGCTGACGCAGCCGGACCGGGTGTACTGGGTCAATGGAAGTGAAGAAGAGTACAAGGGACTCACGGATGAATTGGTGGAAGCCGGAACGCTGGTCCGGCTGAATCCGGAGACGTTCCCGAACTCCTTCGCCGCCTTCTCCGACCCCAAGGATGTGGCGCGTGTTGAGGAGCAGACCTTCATCTGCTCCAAAAAGGAAGAAGACGCCGGCTTCACCAATAACTGGATGGATCCCCAGGAGATGAAGGCCAAGCTGACCGGCCTGTTCCGCGGGTCCATGCGCGGCCGCACCATGTACGTGATCCCGTTTGTCATGGGCCACCTGGATGCCGAGGATCCCAAGTTCGGCGTCGAAATCACGGACAGCGCCTACGTTGTGGCGTCCATGCGCATCATGGCCCGCATTGGTACCGATGTCCTGAATAAGATCACGGATACCAATGCATTCTTCGTGCCCGCCCTGCACTCGGTCGGCGCCCCGCTGGAGCCCGGCCAGCAGGATGTTTCCTGGCCGTGCAGCGATGAAAAGTGGATTGTCCATTTCCCGGAGGAGCGCTCCATCTGGTCCTACGGCTCCGGCTACGGCGGCAACGCCTTGCTGGGCAAGAAGTGCTACTCCCTGCGCATCGCCTCGGCAATGGCCCACGACGAAGGCTGGCTCGCCGAGCACATGCTCATCCTCAAGCTGACCAGCCCCGAGAACAAGTCCTACTACGTCTCCGCGGCCTTCCCTTCGGCCTGCGGCAAGACCAACCTGGCCCTGCTGGATCCGACCATCGATGGCTGGAAGGCCGAGACCCTCGGAGACGACATCTCCTGGATCCGTTTCGGCAAGGACGGCGAAATGCGCGTCGTCAATCCGGAAGCGGGCCTCTTCGGGGTGGCTCCCGGCACCGGCTGGAGCACCAACCCGAACGCAATGCGCGCGATCGCCAAGGGCAACAGCATCTTCACCAACGTTGCGCTGACCGACGACGGCGGTGTCTGGTGGGAAGGTATGACGGAGGAAACTCCGGCGCACCTGACCGACTGGCTCGGCAATGAATGGACTCCGGAATCGGGCCGTCCCGCCGCCCACCCGAACTCCCGCTTCTGCACGCCGATCGACCAGATCGACATGCTGGCGGAGGAGTACAACAGCCCTAACGGTGTTCCGCTGAACGCCATCCTCTTCGGCGGCCGCCGCAAGACCACGGTGCCGCTGGTGACCCAGTCCTTCGATTGGACCAACGGCATCTTCATGGGCTCCACGCTGTCTTCCGAGACCACCGCAGCGGCGGCCGGCCAAGTGGGCCTCGTCCGCCGCGACCCGATGGCCATGCTGCCGTTCATCGGCTACAACGCCGGTGACTACCTGAAGCACTGGATCACCCTGTCCGGCAAGGCCGATCCGGAGAGGCTGCCGAAGATCTTCCTGGTGAACTGGTTCCGCCGCACAGCCGACGGCGGCTTCGCCTGGCCGGGCTTCGGGGATAACTCCCGCGTGCTCAAGTGGGTCGTCGAGCGCATCGAGGGCAAGGCTGACGCGGTGGAGACTCCGATCGGGTATGTGCCGACCGGCGAGTCCATCGACCTGACCGGCCTGGACATGACGCCGGTGGGCGTCGAAGAGGCCGTCCGGGTGGATCCCGCCGAGTGGGCCACGGAAGTCAAGGGTATCGAAGAGTGGTATGCCCAGTTCGGCGATGCTTTGCCGCAGGAGCTGGCTGGCCAGCTCCAGGGTCTGAAGAAGCGCCTGGCCGTCTAGCCATCCGTTAACCGCTCTCGAAAGCTAAGTCTCCGCTGGACAGAAGGGCTCCCCTCGTAACCGAGGGGAGCCCTTCTGTATGAGATCTGTATTGGATGGTGGCGGGAAGCCGGTGGGTCAGTTGGCAGCGGCGAGCCAGACGTCCGGACCGAAGACCTCGTAGTGGATCCGGTTGGCCGGGATCCCGGCTTCCAGCGCCTCGCTGCGGATCTTCTTCATGAATGGCAGCGGACCGCATAGGTAGACGGACGCGTTCGCCGGGATGTCCAGGCCCTGCAGGGACATAAATCCTTCATGGGCGGGAAGGCTGACGGCGGTGTCCGGGGTTTCCAGCCACAGCTCCAGTTCGGCGGCATCCAGTGTCTCCACGTCCCGGCGCATCTGGTCGCTCAGCGCCCACTGGTCAAACGCACTCTCGGCATGTAGCACGAGGACCTCGCGTTCCGACCGGGACTCCACGGGGGACCGCAGGATCGAAGCTGTAGGTGTGCAGCCGATGCCGGCGGAGGCAAGGGCCAGCGGAGTATCCCCGTCGGCCAGGGTGACATCGCCGTACGGGTTGGACAGGTCCAGGACATCGCCGACCCGCACGTTGCGGTGCAGCACCGGCGAGACTTCGCCGCCTTCGTCAAGCTTGGTGGTGAAGACACGGCGCTGGTCGGAACCGATCTCATCGGAGAGCGAGTACTGCCGGACCTGATGGATGCCATCGGCCAGCAGGACCTTGACGCTCACATACTGGCCGGGCTTGGCGATGGTAGCCGGAGTGTCATCGGCCGGTTCCAGGACGAACGTAACGGCGCTGCGGCCCGCAGGCTTCTTTTCGACGACGATCCATGGCGCCGACATCTTCGTGTTCGCCTGGCCCGCGTACAGGCCCTTTTCGAGTTTGATCAGGGCCTGGGCCATGAGCCAGTAGACCTCGGCCCAGGCATCGGCGATCTCGGCCGTGATGACATCCGCCAGCTCGGCGGCAATTGCCTCGAAGAGGTACTTGTAGACGATGTCGTACTGTTCCGGCTGGATGCCCAGCGACGCGTGCTTGTGGGCGATGCGGGACAGGATGGTCTCGGGAACCGTGTCAGGATGCTGCACCAGGTGGCTGGCGAAACCCGCGATGCTTCCGGCCAGTGCCTGCTGCTGTGAACTGTCACGCTGGTTGGCGCGGCTGAACAGGCCGTCCAGCAGTTCGGGATGCGCCGCGAACATGCGCCGGTAGAAGTCCTTGGTGATGCTCTGAATGCGGGAGCCAACCAGAGGCAGGGTGGCTTCAAGGATTCCGCGGGATTTTTCCGAGAGCATTGGTTTCTCCTGTGTCAGAAGGGATGCGACAGCTAAAAACTAGCATCAGATATGTGGGTTTAAATCCACTTTTCTACCAACTGTAGAAAAATCCCAGATTTGGTGCGGCTACGCCGGGCGCCGCGTGAGCAACGTCATAAAAACGGGCTCCATTTGCTTCTCTGTGGGAAGGCTGGCGATGACCAGATCGTCCAACTCCCGGTAGAAGGCCTCCCGGGCACGGCGCAGGGCGGCGCGCAGGCCGCAGTCATTGCTGAGGGGGCAGTTGCCGTTCACTGATTCGCAGTCCACCAGGTCGGGGCGCTCGTTCAGTTCGCGCAGCAGCCAGCCCACGGTTGCCGTCCGGCCGCGGCTGCTCAACGCTGCACCGCCCGTCCGCCCCCGGGTCACCTCGACCAGGCCGAGCTCACGGAGCTTGATGATGGCCTTGCTGACATGGTTGTACGGCGTGCCCACGCCGTCAGCGATGGTCTGCGAGGTGAGCAGTTCGCCTTCCGGGGCAGCGGCCAGCAGCATCATGGCACGCAGGCACACATCGGAAAAGGCGTTGAGTCTCATGTATCTAGGGTAAGCGCTGGCCCGGCGCGCGGATTCCGCGAGGTACGGCCGGGGAGTCAGGCCCAGATATTGTGCTCGCCTTCCTCACCGATGAGCTCGCCGTAGCTGCGGCCCGATCCGTCCCCGGCCTCGGCGTAGGGCAGCAGGACGGACACCGCGAGGCCTTCCGAGTGCTCGGACGCCACGTGGATCGCATCGCTGTTTTCTTCGGGCAGGTGCACGTCGGAGATGACAGCGGCGGCGCGGTTGCCGTCCTTCTGTTCGGTCAGCAGCTGGTACAGGTCATCCACCATCGCATCGGCGTCGAGCTCGGCGTCCTGTCCGGTGCCGTCGTCGGCCACTCGGTCGGGTGCGACGGCTACCATGCGCACCTCGCCGCCGCTGTCAATGACCAGGCCCAGCGGCAGGAAGGCGCCATGGGCATCCAGCTGCTCCTGGGCTATGCCCAGCCCAGTGCCCAGGAGGAGGTTCAGGTCCTCCTGGGCACGGGCCTCCGCCTGGAGGGGGTCGACGGCGGCGGGCAGGTTCTGCGGTTCGTGGGCGCTCATGCTTCCGGTGCTCATGCGTCCTGCGCTGACGTCGCTGTGGTGTCCTGGCGGACGAGGGCCAGGACGCGGTCGCGGATGGTTTCCATGGTGGCTTTGTCCCTGGCTTCGGCGTTCAGGCGCAGGAAGGGTTC
>NZ_JBNHIC010000067.1:0-17128 GCF_059092905.1 Arthrobacter sp. B0427-1-12
GCGCGGAACCGCGAACCGGCCCGAACTCACCGCCAGGGTCACCGTCAACAACCGCGCCGACATCCAGGACATCATCGACCGCATCCAAAACTCAACCATCCGGGACCTCACCACCACCCTGGAAGCACCACTGCAGCACCTCGCTCTGCGGATCGAGGTCAGCTCCCACGGCAAAACCGCCAGGGAAAGCCAAACCGCAGCACCATCCCCGATGCATGACCGATACGCTCGCCCCGACCTTACAGGAGTCATCATGACAACACCCCGCAACGAGCACACCCCACACCACCGCCTGGCCGAGACCAAGGCCGCACTGAAGACCACCGAACTCATCGTTTACCTCGCCGCGGTCCTGGGCACGATCATCACCGCGATAGTGGTGGGCGAGAACGGCGACGAGAATGCCGGCGATCCGTTCGACGCCAACCAGGCGATGCAGTACATCACCTGGCTGACCATCGGCTACATGATCGCCCGCGGCCTGGCCAAATCCGGCAGCCGGCACGAGTCCGACACCTAACCACGGCATCCGGGCCCGTTCCTGACCGGCCGGTCCCGAGGACGGGCGGAGGATCACGACGGACGGCGGCGGCATACCTGAAAAACGGGAAGCCGCCGCCGTCCAATGCACGTCCCGGTAATCACCATGAATCCGCACGCACTGCCGGCCAGGATCAGCCGTAGCATGCAGGCCGCCGGGATCAAGCAGTGGATCCGGCGGCCTGGCCGTTTAAGAAGTGCCGGCAGATCTTTGGAAGGCCTGCCGGAAAGCCGCAGAACCATCCCCGCGTGCAGACGCTGCGTGATGCCGCAAACCATCGGGGACCCGGTCCGGAGCACCCTGTCGTTACACAACGGCGATTGGCTTTAGCGCCGATAACAGCGCATATGTCACCGCTGCACAGGCAGTTCCGCGAGGCTGAACGACACGCATCATAGCCGGACCCCTCCGGTCCGTGGGGGATCGGCCCGTGTCCGGCGGGCAGGCGCCCGCCCACCGCAGACCGCTGAACCCTTTCATGCCCGGGCACGTTCCCATAAGAGACCAGCTGGATTCCCGGCCGGAGGCAGGACATGCTCCACCGCAGTAGATTGGTGTCTCTTGCAGCACTGAGCACCCTGGCACTGTCAGCATTCGGGTTGACCGGTGCCGCAGCAGACCCGGACCGCCAGCATGGTATAGACGAGGGACACCTGCTGGGCGCCGGCGCGACGGGCAGGCTCAGCCTTCTGGACGTCGTGGACGTCACCGACACCCCTGATCTGATCGCAGACGTCGCCGTCTCGCCCGACGGCAACACCGCGTTTCTGGCCAGCGGGGGTGACTGCGCCGAACCCGAAACCGGCGGTCACGCCAGTGCCGAGGCCGGGGCCTACATCATCGACATTTCCACCATCGAAACCGACCCGCAGTCGGCCGAACTGATCGGGTTCATCCCCTCGCGCCGGGACACCCGGCCGGGTGAAGGCATGCAGGTCGTGGAGATCACGACCGCACAGTTCAGCGGAGACGTCCTGGTGATGAACAACGAGGAGTGCGGCAGGAACGGTAAGGGCGGCTTCTCGCTGTGGGACGTCACCGATCCTGCCGATCCGGAAAGGCTGTCGGAGAATTTCGGGGACCGTGAGCCCGGCGGCGGGGACGCGCACGAGACCCACAGCGCCTTCGCCTGGGACGCCGGGGAGACCGCCTACGTCGTGGCACCCGACAATGAGGAAGCCGAGGACGTGGACATCTTCGAGATCACCAGCCCGCACCGGCCCCGCCTCGTGGCTGAATATGACCTCAACAACTTCGACGTCAACCAGCCCGGCCTTGGCCTGACGGATTCCTTCCTCCATGACATGGTCGTCAAGGAGGTCAACGGGCGGTTTATCATGCTGCTCTCCTACTGGGACGGCGGTTATGTCCTCCTGAACGTGACGCATCCGGCCAGCGCAGTAGTCCTTGGCGACACTGAATTCGCGCCGGTCGACCCTGAACTGCTTGAGTCCCTGGGCGCAGCACTGACGCCGGAAGGAAACGCCCACCAGGCGGAGTTCACCATCGACAACCGGTTCTTCATTGGCGCCGACGAAGACTTCGGTCCCTACCGGACGGATGACTTCACGATCACCAGCGGACCCAACCAGGGCGTCTACCCGTCGGGGATCGTCTCCGGCGGTCAGACCCCGGCGGTCCTGCCTGACCTGACTCTCAGCGGCCCCGTTGTCTACGGTGGCTACGGCTGCCCCGACTCAGCTCCCGTGCCCGGCCCTGAAAACATCCCGGGCTATCTGGATTCCCTGCAAGCCGGCGATGAAACCGTCCTGGTTCTGCAGCGTGGGCCCTTCGGGGATCCCGGCGCACCGGAAGAGACGTGTTTGCCGGGCGAAAAGGCTCATGAAGCAGCCCATGCGGGCTGGGACACGGTGCTCTTCGTCAACCATCACCCCGGTGAAGCCAGCGGCGAAGAGCTATCCTGCGGCTCCGGTGCCTTTATCGACGAGATCGTGGCCGTCTGTACCAGCCACTCAGCCTTCCACGCACTGTTTAACCTCGAACCGTTGATTCCTCCATGGCCGTACCCGGAAGACATCGCGATCGGCACTGTGGGAGAAAGGATCGAGGTCGGTTCACTCTTCGACGGCTGGGGCTACGTGCATCTCTTCGACGCCCAGACCCTGGCAGAGCTGGACACCTACGCCATCCCGGAAGCGCATAACCCGGAATACGCATTCGGCTTCGGGGCCCTCAGCGTCCACGAAGCGGCGGTAGATCCTCTGGATCCTTCCCTCGCCTACCTCTCGTACTACTCAGGAGGCTTGCGGGCAGTGCAGATATGGTGCGCCGGCGCACCGTACGGCCCGGCCACTGCCCCCGCGGACACCGACACGTGCGGGCTCGTGGAAGTCGGCAGCTACCTCGACCCGGCCGGCAACGACTTCTGGGGAGTGGAAACCTTCATCGGTGAGGACGGCAGAACCTACATCCTCGGCAGCGACCGTGACAGCGGCCTCTGGATCTTCACAGATCCGTAAAAAATGACCGGCGAAGGAGACGCGGAACCGCCCCCTTGACACCCGGCAGCGGTAATCCGCGCCCAGACAGATTCCGCTTTACGGGCGGGCATCGCCGTGCGACAGCAGAACCTTCCGGAGCAGGCCGGACAAGGTCTGTCGTTCGGATGCTGACAGCGCGTCAAGGAAGCGGTCGGCGTTGTTGATGTGATCCTCAATAACCCCGTCGATCAGGTCGATCCCGGCCGGTGTCAGGGTAATCTGCAGGCGCCGCCGGTTCTCCGGGTCAACCTTCCGGGTCACGAGGCCGCGTTCGACCAGTTTGTCCACACGGTGGGTCATCGCGGCGTTGCCCACCATCGTGGTCGCTGTCAGCTCCTTCGGGCTCAGAGTGTGCGGCGGGCCTATTCTGCGGAGGGTGGCCAGCACATCGAATTCCCACGGCTCGACGCCGGCGCCGCGCAGGTTGTTACGAATGCTGGTGGCCAGGAACCCTCCGGTTCGGTCAAGCCGGGCGGTAACCTCCATGGCTTCATCGTCCAGGTCCGGCCGCTCACGCTTCCACTGGTTCATATACGCCTCTACTTGGTCCAAACCGTCAGACTCCTTACCGTGCGTTCTTCATAAGGTTCATTGCGTTCAATGGACGGGGACGGCCCGAAGGGCTGCTGCTCCTGTCGGCCGGCGAACCGTCCGCACCTTCCGGGGCCGATGACAGCGCATGGTGCCGGCTCCTGCACCGGCGGCGTCACCGGCAGCAGGACTTCCCGTGAAAGGCCGAGGCCGGGAATGTATCCGCCCGGCCTGTGGGCCGGCAGGTGGCGGACGCGGGCGCAGGGCGTCCACCGGGGTGATGAAGGTGCCCGAGAGGTTCTGCAGCTGGTAGATCCACTGCATCCAGATGCCCGAGACCATCAGCACCCCGACCAGGATGAGCATCGAACCGCCGGCCAGGTTAAAGGCGCATGTGGGCCTTCACGAACGAGACCGCCCCGGAGACCCAGTTCACCCCCATGGCGACCAGCACGAACGGGATGCCCAGGCCCAGGCAGTAGACAAAGCCGAGCAGCGCCCCGCGCCAGGCGGTGCCGGTGGTGGTGCTCAGGGCCAGCACCGCACTGAGCGTCGGTCCCATGCAGGGGGTCCAGCCCAGCCCGAACACCACCCCCAGCATCGGTGCGCCGGCCACGCCGGCCTTCGGTTTGAAGGAGAGCATTTTGGTCTGCTGCAGGAAGGAGAGTTTGCCGACCAGCACCAGGCCCATGGCGATCACGAAAATGCCCAGGAGGCGGATCAGCGGGTCCTGCCAGCGCAGCAGCCAGCCGCCCATGGTGCCGAACGCCGCCCCGTAGAGGGTGAAGACGGCGGCGAAGCCGAGGATAAACAGTCCCACCCCGGCCACGACCCGGCGCCGGTTATCGGCCCGGGTCGGGTCGGACAGTCCGGAGACGTAACCCAGGTAGCCGGGGACCAGGGGCAGGATGCACGGGGAGAGAAACGAGACGATCCCGGCGATCGCGGCCAGGGGCACCGCGATCAGCAGCGCCCCTGACTGGACCGTGTCCGCGAAGAAACCGCCGATGGTCACCGGTTCCCGTCCCCGTCCGCGGAGATGTGGGTGCTGAAGGTGGCGCCGGCGTCAGCGGAGTGTTCAATGCCGTTGTCGGTGGCAACCCAGATCCGCAGGCCCCCGTTCTCGTCCGTGGCGGCGGTGACGGCCCATGCCGGGGCGGAGACTTCCCCGGCCTGGGCCCAGGTCAGTCCGGCGTCACGGCTGACGTGGACGGTGTTGTTCGGGGCCACACCGACGGCGGTCGTTGGGTCGGCGAAGGCGGTGAAGAGCAGCAGGGGTGCGTTCGCAGGCAGTGCCCAGGTTGTTCCGCCGTCGACGGAGCGCTGGACGCCCTGTTCGGTGGTGGCCAGCACCACCGGGCTGGTGGCTGTTCCGGCCAGTGACACCGGCCGGATCGGGGTCTGCACGGTGGTCCAGTCCTGGCCGTCGGCGGTGATCCTCAGCTGGCCGTCGTAGCCGATGATGCCGTCGCCGGTCACGGTCAGGGCGTGGAAGTCGGATTCGCCCTGGCGGGACAGGGGCTCCCAGGTTTTTCCGCCGTCATCGGAATGGATGAGTCCGACCGGGTTGGGCAGGTCGGAGCCTTCCCCGGGGTGGCCGGAGGCGTAGTAGTGGCCGGGGTCGGCGGCGGCGAAGCCCATCAGGTCGATGGTGGGACTGAGTTTTTCCGCCGGGTCGGCGCTGACGTCGAACAGTCCGTTGTGGGTGGCCAGCAGGATGCGGCCGGTGTCCGGGTCCACAGTCATGCCGTGGATGTGGCCGAACGGGTCGGTACCGGCGGGGGCGGCAGCGGTCCCGGCGGCCGGATCGGATGCTCCGGCGGGTGTGCAGGCGGTGGCGAGCAGGGCGACGGCGGCAGCGGCGGCCAGGGCCCGGGCTGCACGGGCGCGGGTGCGGGTGGTGCGGGCGCGGGCGCGGGTGCGGGTGGTGCGGGCGCGGGTGGAGGATGTGGTGGGCATGGTGGTCTAGCTCCGGTAGGTCAGGGGCGGGAAGCCGTGGGGCCGGCAGCGGCGGGTCCGTCGCGTGACGGTGCCCGCCGCTGCCGGCAGGGGAAATGCGGGGCAGGTTTTACAGGCCTGCGAGCAGGTCCTGCATTTCCTGGATTTCCGCTTCCTGGTCCTCGATGATGGTGTTCGCCAGTGCCACGGCTTCGGGGTTGGAGCCGTTGGCGGCTTCCTCTTCGGCCATCTTCACGGCGCCTTCGTGGTGGGCGATCATCTGGGTCAGGAACAGCTGAGCCGCCTCGGTTCCCTGGGCGGATTCGAGCCGGGCCAGGTCCTCTTCGCTCATCATGCCCTCCATGGAGCCCATGTCATGGCCTTCCGTGGTGGTTTCTGCACCGCCGGATTCCATGCCGCCCATGTCGTGGCCCTCCATGCCGCCGGCCGTCGTGCTGGACTCGGTGGGCATCATGACCGGTTCGCCCCAGGCTTCCAGGAAGCCGGTCATCTTCTCGATTTCCGGTCCCTGGGCGTCCTTGATCTGGGTGGCCAGGTCGGTGATCTGCGGGTCCAGGTTGTCCTTGGCGAGCATGATCTCGCTCATCTGCACGGCCTGCTCATGGTGCGGGATCATCATCTGCGCGAACATCGTGTCCGCCTCATTGTGCTCGGCACTGACCTGAGCGGTTTCCGACTCTGTGGCGGTGCTGGTCTGGGTGGCGGTCTGTTCCGGGGCGGCGGTTTCGCTGCCGGTGTCGGCGGTTCCGCAGCCGGCCAGGGCGAGAACGGCGGCCAACGCCGCAGTGGACAGGGTGAGGTGACGCTTCATGGTTTGGTCCTTCGAAGTGGTTCTGTGGGGGTGCTGTCCATCGCTCCTGCGCCGCAGCGGCAAACGGAGCTGTGCGGGCAGGGCGAACGGACCGGAGGTGCCGTGCGTGCGGCGGTCCGGCCGGTTTAGGTGCGGCTGATGGAGAGCTGAACCAGTGAAGGAGGCAGTGCGGGTGCGGCTGTGGCCGGAAGGAGCCGGGGCGGGCCGCGCAGCCCGGCCGCCGATACCAGCAGCCCGGGTTTGAGGCCGAGGAGGCCGGCGATGCTGACCACCATCAGCGCCAGCACGCACATGCCCGCCGCCATCTCGCTGGCCCCGCAGGGGCCGGCGCAGTGCGCGGCGGCCGGTCCGGTATCTGTCCCCGCCGCGACCAGGGCCTGCAGGCCGGGGGCGGGCTCCTGGTGCCCGGCCGGCGCTGCGGCTGCGGGTGCCTCGGCGGTCACGGCCGCATGGGAGCCGTGTCCGGCCGGGTTGTGGGCGCCAATCCAGATGTGCATGCCCAGGATGCCGACGATGACCGCGGTCAGCCCGAGCAGCAGCGCGGCCGTGCGGGCACGGGCGGAGACGGTGGCCGGGATGCTGTTCCCGGTCACCGTCCCTGAGACCGTGTCCGTGCCAATCATTGCCATCCAGCGTACCGAGAGCTTCCCGGTCCGGCCGAATCCGCTCCTGGCCCACGGCTGGACCCGGTATGTTGAGCTCCGGCATGTTAGATCGGGCACCGGGTCAGCGGATCCGTTCCGGGTCCAGGTCGATCCGGCGCAGCAGCTGGGCGTTCAGCGCGACCACGATGGTGGAGATGGACATCAGCACCGCCGCGACGGCCGGGGAGATGGCGACGCCGGCGAAGGCCAGCACGCCGGCGGCCAGCGGCACGGCGGCGATGTTGTAGCCGGTGGCCCAGAGCAGGTTCTGGATCATCTTGCGGTAGCTGGCCCGGGACAGGTCGATCATGGACAGCACCGCACGCGGGTCATTGCCGGCCAGCACGACGCCGGCCGATTCCATCGCCACGTCCGTGCCGGCGCCGATGGCGATGCCCACCTCGGCCCGGGCCAGGGCCGGGGAATCGTTGACGCCGTCGCCGACCATCGCGACCTTCAGGCCGCGGCCCTGCAGTTCGGTGACCTTCTTGTCCTTATCCTGCGGCAGCACTTCGGCGAAGACCTCGTCGATGCCCAGGTCCGCCCCGACGGCCTCGGCTACCTGGCGGGCGTCGCCGGTGATCATGGCGACCTTCACCCCGCGGTCCTGCAGCGCGGCCACGGCGGCGCGGGATTCGTCGCGGACCTTGTCCTCCAGCGCCAGTGCGCCGATGATGTGTCCGTCGCGGACCACGTGCAGCACACCGGCGCCGCGGTCCATCCAGGCGGAGGTGTCCGCGGTGATGGCGCGGGGTTCCTCCAGGCCGAGTTCGCGCAGCATGTTCGGTCCGCCCACGGCGACCTCGGAGCCGTCCACCCTGGCGCGCACGCCGCGGCCGGTCATGGAGCTGAAGCCGGTGCCGGACAGGCCCAGGCGGACGGCGTCCGGGTTGCCGGCAGCGGCGCGCACGATCGCCCGGGCCACCGGGTGTTCGCTGTCGGATTCGACGGCGGCGGCCAGCGCCAGCAGTTCGGCCTCCGGAACGCCGTCGACGGCGGCAACACCGGTGACGGCGTGCTCACCTTCGGTGAGGGTGCCGGTCTTGTCGAACAGGACCACATCGACCGTGCGCATCCGTTCCAGGGCGATCCGGTTCTTGATCAGCACGCCGGAGCGGGCGGCGCGTTCGGTGGAGATCGCGATCACCAGCGGGATCGCCAAGCCCAGGGCGTGCGGGCAGGCGATGACCAGCACGGTGACCGTGCGGATCACGGCCTCGTCCGGGCTGCCCAGGGCCAGCCACGCAATGAAGGTGATGATGCCGGCGGCCAGGGCGAAGTAGAACAGCAGCGCCGCGGCCCGGTCCGCCAGCGCCTGCGCCCTGGAGGAGGAAGCCTGCGCCTCGGCCACCAGCCGCTGGATCCCGGCCAGGGCGGTGTCATTGCCGACGGCGGTAATCCGCACCCGCACCGCACTGTCCGTGGCGACGGTTCCGGCCACCACGGTATCGCCGATGGTCCGGCCGACGGCCCTGGATTCGCCGGTGATCATGGACTCATCGAACTCGGCCGCTCCGTCGATGATCTGCCCGTCCGCGGGAACCCGGGCGCCGGAGCGCACCAGGACGACGTCGTCCGTCGCCAGGGCGGCGATCGGCACCGTGGTAATGCCGCCGTCGTCGTCCACCCGGGCCGCAACATCGGGCAGCAGCGCCGCCAGCGCATCCAGCGCCCCCCGCGCTGAGCCAAGGGCGCGCATCTCCATCCAGTGGCCCAGCAGCATGATCACGATCAGCAGTGCCAGTTCCCACCAGAAGTCCAGGTCGAACCCGCCGATGCCCAGCGTGGTGATCCAGGAGGCGGCGAAGGCCACCGTGATGGCCATGGCGATCAGCAGCATCATGCCCGGCTGCCGGGACTTCAGCTCCGTGACCCCGCCCTTCAGGAACGGGGTGCCGCCGTAAAAGAAAATGACGGTGCCCAGCACCGGCGGGATCCAGGAGGCCCCGGGGAAGTCCGGGATCTCATAGCCGAGCAGCATGGCGAACATCGGGCTGAAGAAAACCACCGGCACGGACAGCACCAGGGACAGCCAGAACCTGTTCTTGAACATCGCCGTGCTGTGGCCGGCGTGCTGTCCGTGCGTGTGGACGGCGTGCTCCTCATCCACCGCCGAATGGGCGTGGCCTGCGTGTTCCTGTCTGGCGGGCATGGCCTGCCCGTGCGTGCTGTGGTCGGCGTGCTGATTGTGGGCCTGGTCGTTGGGTTCGGTTTCGGCCACCTGCTGAACTCCGTGGTGGCCGTGGTGCGGGTCGTGGGTGTTCATGACTCTTCTTTCGCTCTGTTGGTCCTCTGCCGCAGGGCAGGCGGTCCTTCGCAGGGAGTCGGGATATTGAGGCTGTGGCTTCAGGAGCCGGCGAGCCGGTAGCCGGCCTCGGCGACGGCGGCCTCCACGGCCGCCTCGGGCACCGGCCGGTTGGCGGTGCTGGTGACGGCGGAGATGCCGCCGGGAACGAGGGCGACCTGCACGTCGGTCACGCCCTCAAGACGGTGCAGCCCCTCGGTGACGCTGGCGGCGCAATATCCGCAGGTCATGCCGGCCACCCGGTATTCGGCGGTGGCTGCGGTCCGCGGCGGGTGCCTGGAGCTGCAGCCCTTCACTGCGGACCGGTCGGGAATCCGGCGGAGCGCAGCAGGCGCAGCCGGAAGAATTCCTGGCGGTCAGGGGCAGTTCGCGGCGGGTGGTTCCGCACATGGTGTTCTCCTCACACACGATGATCGTGGGCCGCGGGGACCGGGAGCGTCAGGCCATCCGGGATGGCGCTCCGCTGCCGCAGCGGGTGAGGACCTTCACTGCGTTGGAAGCCCCTGCCGGGGCTCGTGACGCTGTGTTCCGGTAACACCGAAACTATACCCCCGGGGGGTATATGTCAAATGCGGTTCCCTGCCCCGTGCAACTGACGCCGGCGGCGCTGCCGACGCAGCCCGTAGCCGGTGACGCCGCGCGGCTTGTATACGGCCAGGACCAGGGCCGCCAGCAGCACCAGCAGGGCCGCAACGGCATGGATCACCGGAGAAGGGTTGCGTACCACAGCCAGGCCGGTGCCCGGTGCGGCCGCGGCTTCGGCCATCGCGGCGAACGTTTCCAGGTAAAGCAGCAGCACGGCGGTGGCGGCTGCGGTGATCAGCAGTTTGAACAGCACCCAGTAGTGCCGCACCAGCCCCCACCCGGTGCCCAGCGACTGCACGATTCCGGTCAGCAGCGACGCGACGGCCAGCGGCACCAGCACCAGACGGGCGGCCGGCTCCATGACCAGATAAACTCCGCGCACTGTCGCCGCATCCGGGCTGGCCAGGGCCACCACGGCCAGGGCCAGAAAGACCAGCACCGCGCCGATCCAGCCGACCGAGGCGGCCACATGCACCGTCAGGGCGAACCGGCGCAGACGCGGGGACATGGTCACCGCAGGCTGCCAAAGGCCGGGCCGCCGGAAGGCAGGACCGCGGCGGCCGAGCCGGCAGGCGGGGCATGCCGGCCCGGTCCGTGGGCCCCGGGGCCGCCGGTGAGCATCAGAACAACGAACAGCACGGCGGCAACCGCGGCGATCAGGGCGCAGACCTTCACCCAGCGCGGCGTGCCGGCGGCAGGCCCGCCTGCCGGCGCCGTGTCCCTGTCGTCGTGGTCCGGTCCGGTGGATGGGGTGGCCACGCGCTTCTCCTGGTGGTTCGGTGCCGGCACTTTCCGGGCCGGCACGGGTTTTTCAATACACATTGTATCGACAGCATCATAGCGTCTTGATACCGGTCACTGCGTATACTGGGGCGGTGCCGAAACTGTGGAACGAGACGATCGAGGAGCACCGGCATGCGGTGCGCCAGGCAGCCTTGGACGCCGCAGCGGCAGTGGTGGCCGAGTCCGGCCCGGCAGCGGTGACCATGACGCGGATCGCCGAGCGGACCGGCATCGGACGGGCCACGCTGTACAAGTACTTCTCCGACTCCCAGGCCATCCTCCTGGCCTGGCACGAACGCCAGATCGCCGCGCATCTGCAGCACCTCGCCGAAATCCGGGACCGGCCCGGCAGCCCCGGCAACCGGCTTCGGGCCATCCTGGAGGCCTACGCCCTGCTCTCCCGTCAGGAGCACGGCGGCGGACCTGCCGCAATGCTGCACCAGGGGGCGCATGTCGGCTACGCACAGCAGCACCTGCTCGACTTCCTCCGCACCCTCATCGCCGAGGGGGCAGAAACGGGCGAACTGCGCGCAGATGTGCCGGCCGAGGAGCTTGCAAACTACTGCCTCCATGCCCTGGCCGCAGCCGGCAGCATGCCCTCCGAGGCCGCAGTGCGCAGGCTGGTCACGGTCACCCTGGCCGGACTGCGCGCCTAACCATAAGTCCGCACGCACCGCTGACGGCATCCTCGCCCCCGCGGTGCGTGGGGCCGGCCCGTCCGTCCACGTCTGGCCTTACCCGGCGCGCCGTCCGCCCGGGGCGGGTGTGAGGGAAATATAGTCAACGCCCGGCAGCCCCTCGTGCAGTCCGGCCTCCAGCCGGCGCTGAAGGCGGTGGTATCCGTCGATGGTCATCGCCGGCTCCAGCACCAGGGTCGCGGCAACGTTCAGCCGGTGACCGTTCCAGCGCAGGCGCACATCCGGCAGTTCCTGCACGGCGCCGTCGGCCAGCAGGATCGCTTCGGCGCGGTCCACGAGGTCCGGATCCACGCCGTCCAGCAGCCTGCGGCCGATGTCCCGCGCCGTGCCCCAGAGCAGGACCACGATTGCGGCAGTGATGATCAGCCCGACGATCGGATCGGCCAACGGGAAGCCGAGCCACACCCCGATCACGCCCAGGACCACGGCCAGCGAGGTGAAGCCGTCCGTCCGCGCGTGGATACCGTCGGCGACCAGGGCGGCCGAACCGATGCTGCGCCCGACCTTGATCCGGTACATGGCCACCAGTTCATTGCCAGCAAAGCCGATCAGCCCGGCCGCGAAGACCCAGCCCAGGTTCTGCAGCGGCTGCGGGTTCAGCAGCCGGTCCACGGACTGCCAGCCGGCCCCGAGGGCGGACAGGGCGATCATGGCCACGATGAACAGGCCGGCCAGGTCCTCGGCCCGGCCGTAGCCGAAGGTGTAGCGGCGCGTCGCCTTCCGGCGCCCGAGCATGAACGCGATCCACAGCGGGATCGCGGTCAGCGCGTCCGAGAAGTTATGGATGGTATCGGCCAGCAGCGCCACCGAACCGCTGATGACCACCACCCCGGCCTGCAGCAGCGCCGTCACACCCAGGACGATCAGGCTGATCTTGACCGCCCGGATCCCCCGGGCGCTGGATTCGAGGGCGTCGTCAATCGAATCGGCTGCGTCATGGCTGTGCGGAACGAACAGATCGTGGAAGAAGCCCCGCAGCCCCGACGGATGCTCATGATCATGCCCGTGAGCGTGACCGTGCCCCTGAGCGTGATCATGGGAGTGGCCGGACTCATCATGGGTGTGGCCCTCAGGGCCGTGAACGTGCCCGTGACCGGTGCCGGCCGTCTCCCCGGCAGCTGTCACGGCCGGGGTGTCGCCGTGCTGATGGGCTTTCATGAGGCCTGCACCTGCCGGATCCGGTGGTGCGCCGGCACCCCGCCGAGTGAATGCTCGGCCTGGAAAACCGCATCCGCCACCAGCTGGCGGGCATGTTCATTCTCCAGCCGGTAAAACACCTTCGTGCCCTCCTGCCGGGTCGCCACGAACCGTCCCAGCCGCAGCTTGGCCAGGTGCTGCGATACCGCCGCGGGGGATTTGCCGACCGTCTCGGCCAGCTCATTCACCGGAAGTTCCCTGTCCCGCAGGGCCAGGATGATCCGCACCCGCGTGGCATCGGCCAGCATGGAAAACACCTCAACGGCCAGCTCGACATACTGACTGTCCACATCCAGACTGCAAGACTTCTTATCTTCATTCATACGCAGATATTGACATGCTTGGGGGGTGAATCTCAACGCCCCCACCTGCACCCGGTGCGCCTGCGACCCGGCGCGGAAACATCCGGGGAGTCCGGCTCCTTCACCGCCCGCCTGCCGATTCTCCTGGGGGCCCGGCAATCCGGAGGCAGGAGAACAGCCGGACCGGGCAAGCCGGCGCCGTCCGCGGTGCGGCTGCGGGGACGGGCAGGGCGTCGGCGCATTTCAGAGAACGAAACTGATGGGTTATCTTTCCTGCATGCAACCGCCTTCACCCTCCGGCCCATGAGCTCCTTTCCGGCCGGAGGACACATCTTTGTGGAAATGCTCGCCTCCGGGCTTCTGATTCTGGGGCTGGCTTTTCTTTGTGCGGCCGGCATTACCTACTGCATCAGCGGATTCTGGGTTTCGGCCCGGGCCGTGATCTATGAAGCAGAGAACGGGACCGGGCTGCGCTGGCACAGCACACCGAACGGAATCTGCGAAACACTCCTGCCCGAAAGCCATCCGGCGACAGCGGCCCCGGGAACCGAACTGACCATCTATTACCGCCCCGGCAGGCCCGCCGACATTCTCCTGCAGCGCCCCTACCGTCCGGGGCCGCTGGCGGCCGCCGGTACGGTGATGACCGCCTGCGGCGCCGCCGCCTCCCTGGCGGCACTGTTCACCCTGGTCTGACCCCTGCCGCAGGGCGGTCCGGATTCCGCGCCGGTGTTGACACCGGTCCGCCGCCTGCCGCGGCCCGGATACCGACAGCTCGTTCTCCGGCCGCACCCGGGCGGAGAGCGGATGCCGCCACCACCTGGGACCCCCCGTGCGCTGCGCCTTCAGACACCGGGACTGCCGGGGCCGCCTCCGCAGTGGCCGATGACCGGGGGGCGGACCGGGGAAGCGGGAGCCGATGCACGGCCTGTGGGCCGCAGCTCTGATGCCCGCCTTCCGTTCCAGCGGCCCCCCTCTCCAGCTTCGAGGGCAGATGCCGGCCCTGCTTCTCTTATTGAAATTGACAATGATTCTCATCTTGTTGAGAATCATTGTCATGACAAAGACCATCCGTTATGCTTCCGCTCTTTCCGTTGCCGGCGCTCTGGCTCTGACCGGCTGCGCGGCGGCCGGCAGTACTGAGCCCCCGGCGTCCACGGCGGCAGAGACCGGGGCATCCGGCCCGCTGCAGGTCATGGCCTCCTTTTATCCGCTCCAGTACATTGCCGAGAAGGTCGGCGGTGACCATGTGGAGGTGGCCTCCCTGACCCCGCCGGGTGCCGAACCGCATGACCTGGAACTGTCCCCGGCCGTTGTCGCCGAACTGGAGAAGGCCGCGGCGGTGGTGTACCTGTCGGGGTTCCAGCCGGCCGTCGATGACGCGGTGGCCCAGGTCTCTCCCGCCCACGCCGTGGATGTCTCGGCCGAAGCCGACCTTGCCGCCTCCCACTCCAAGGCCGAACACGCCGCCGAGGAAGGACACACCGAGACCGGACACGCAGCGGAGGAGGGACACACCGAGGCCGAGCACGCGGCGGAGGGTGGGCAGGCCGGCAGGGACCTGCATTTCTGGCTTGACCCGGTGCGGCTGGCCCATGCCGCCGGCGCGGTCGCGGCGGAACTGGGTGCAGCCGATCCGGAGAATGCGGCCGACTATGAGGCCAATGCCGCAGCACTGACCGAGGAGCTCACCGCTCTGGACAATGAATTCACCCAGGGTCTGGCCGACTGCGAGATCCGCACCGTGGTGGTCTCCCATGAGGCCTACGGATACCTGACGGACAAATACGGGCTGGAACAGGTCGGCATCGCCGGACTGGAACCCGATACCGAACCTGCCCCGGCCCGTCTGGCCGAAATCGGCAAGGTCGTCCAGGACGAAGGGGTGACGACCGTGTTCACCGAGTCCCTGGTCAATCCCAAGGTGGCCGAGACCCTGGCCTCCGACCTGAACATTGACACCGCCGTACTGGACCCGCTGGAAGGGCAGGCCGATGAGAATTCGGACTACCAGCAGGTCATGCGGGAGAACCTGGAGGCGCTGCGCAGCGCGCTGCGCTGCCAGTGATGACCGTGCCGCAGCCTGCCATCGGCACCCGCGGCCTGCGGGTGGAGATGGACACCGGAACCATCCTGCACGGCATTGACCTGACCGTGTCCGAAGGTGAGGCGGTCGCGCTGCTGGGGGCCAACGGTTCCGGCAAGTCCACCCTGGTCAAGGCCCTGGTGGGGATTGTGCCGGTTGCCGGCGGCAGCGCCGAAATCTTCGGCCGGGATGTCACCGGTTCCCGGAATTCGGTGCCCTGGTCCCGGGTGGGGTATGTGCCCCAGCGGGTCGGATCCGGTGCCGGGGTGCCGGCCACCGCGCTGGAGGTCGTTACCTCCGGCCTGCTGACCAACCGGCGGCTGCGCCCGGGCCGGGATGCGCGCCGCCGGGCCCTGGACGCGCTGGAGCAGGTGGGCCTGCTGGAGCGGGCGCAGGAGAGCGTGCAGGTGTTCTCCGGCGGCCAGGCCCAGCGGGTACTGATCGCCCGCGCCCTGGTCCGCCGGCCGGACCTGCTGATTCTGGACGAGCCGCTGGCCGGCATCGACCGTGCCTCCAAGGAGGCCCTGGCGACCACCCTGACCGGGCTGCGTGCGGCCGGAACCACCCTGCTGGTGGTTCTTCATGAACTGGGCGAACTGGCCGGGATCATCGAACGCGCCGTGGTGCTGCGCCACGGCCGCATTCTTCATGACGGTCCCCCGCCGCGCCCGGCCCCCGGCCATGACGACCCGGCCCACGAGCACCTCCACCCGCACGGGGACCGGCCCGCGGCACAGCACATCGTCCCCGACCTGCGTTCGGAGTGGTAATGGATTTTTTTGAGTCATTGGCCGGGATGCTGTCCAGCCCCCTGATGCAGCGCGGTCTGATGATCGCGGTGCTGGTCGGGGTTTCCGCCCCCGTCATGGGCACCTACCTGGTCCAGCGGCGCCTGGCCCTGCTCGGTGACGGGATCGGCCACGTCGCCCTGACGGGAGTGGCCATGGGCTGGCTGGCCGGAGCGGCGGCCGGGCTGAGCCCGCACGACGTGCTGGCCGTTCCCGGGGCCGTCATTGCCGCGGTGGTCGGGGCGGTGCTCATCGAGGTGGTCCGCGAAAGAGGCAAAACCAGCGGGGACGTCGCCCTGGCCCTGCTGTTCTATGGTGGGATCGCCGGCGGCGTGCTGCTCATCGGCCTGGCCGGGGGCACCTCGGCCAACCTCACCGGCTACCTCTTCGGATCGATCTCCACCGTCACCGTCCTGGACGTGTGGCTCAGTGCCGGGCTGGCCGCGGTGATCCTGGGGATCGGCATCGGACTGCGGCCGGCCCTTTTTGCCCTGTGCCATGATGAGGAGTTCGCCCGCGCCACCGGCCTGCCCGTGCGGGCGCTGAACATCCTCATCGCCGTGCTGGCGGCCCTGACCGTGTCCGTGTCCATGCGGGTGGTCGGCGTTTTGCTTGTCTCGGCCCTGATGATCGTGCCGGTCGCCGTCGCCCAGCTGGCCGCCCGCTCGTTCCGGGCCACCATGACCGCGGCGATGGTCATCGGAGCGGCGGTGTGCGTGACGGGCCTGTCGGTGACCTACTTCCAGCCCCTGTCCCCCGGCGCGACCATCGTCATGCTCGCCGTGGGCCTCTACGCGGTGGTCGCGGTGGTCCGGCCGCTGCTGGCCCGGCCGAAACCGGCCGGGGATCCGCATCCGGATACCGGCGACGATGTCCGCCTGGAGGAGGCCGCCTGAGATGTTACGGATGACCCGCCAGCGTGCGGCCATCAATGCGCTGCTGGAGCAGACGGCGGACTTCCGCAGCGCCCAGCAGCTGCACGGGGCACTGCGTGGCCGGGGGGAATCGATCTCCCTGGCCACGGTGTACCGGACCCTGCAGTCGATGGCCGAGGAGGGCGAGGTGGACGTACTGCGCGCCGGCCATGACAGCGAGGTGCGCTACCGCCGGTGCCTGCGCAGCGAGCACCATCACCATCTGGTGTGCCGCAGCTGCGGACACACCGTGGAAGTCACCGAGAGCATGGTCGAACGCTGGGCCTCCCGCACCGGCCGCGAGCACGGCTTCACTGCGGTTACCCATGCCGTCGAACTCTCCGGTTTCTGCGCTGCCTGCGCCGGAAACGCCCAGCCCTGAACCGGGCGCTCCGGCCACCGGCCGGCGCCCTCACAGACCGGCAGACCCGCCCTCCGTGGAAAACACGCTGCCTGCCCGGCCCCCTGAGCACAGGGGGCCGG
>NZ_JBNHIC010000068.1:0-16649 GCF_059092905.1 Arthrobacter sp. B0427-1-12
CCGCCGATGCCGCGGAGGTCCCCGCCGCACAGCTTGCCGCCATCGCCGCCGACTATCCGAGCGGGCTGGCGTATGCCGCCATTGACCGTCCGGCCGTGTTCGTCACGCTCGTCGCATGGCCGCTGCTGCTGCTGGCACTGTGGCGCAGCGGTGTGCTGCCCTGGTGGCCGGCGGTGGCGATGTTCGTCGGACTGGGAATACCGATCTTCCTGCCCTACAGCGTTGTCTTCCCACCCCTTGCGGCCACCGTCCAGGCCGTTGCGCTGCTCTACATCGGCCTGCAGGTACTGAACGCCGGCAGCAGCCCGCGCAGGGCCCTCAAACCCGGGACCCTCAATCCCAGGGCTCGCGGGCGGGCGCGGCGAAACCGACCTCAAACCCATCCCGGCACGGCCTGACAGGCCAGAGCCGCCCACAGGCGCGTGCTGGATCGGCAGGTCCGCGGCTCCACCCCGAGCCGCAGGTTTCATATGCGCTGTTATCGGCCTGTATGAATTTATGATCCGGCCGTACGGCAGTTGACGGGGGTGCCGCAGCGGCGCCGGTCCGCTAGGTTGGAAGTGGACGCCCGCGGATCAGGTTCCCGACGGTGGAGCCGACGGTGCGGCCAAGAAGGATAAAACAGCATGGCAACAGGCATCGTGAAATGGTTTAACGCCGACAAGGGTTTCGGCTTCATCGCCCAGGATGACAACGGGCAGGACGTGTTCGCGCACTTCTCGCAGATCACCGCCAGCGGCTACCGTTCCCTGGAGGAAAACCAGCGGGTCGAATTCGACGTCGTCCAGGGGCCCAAGGGGCTGCAGGCCGAAAACATCCGCCCCATCTAAAGATCTTTGAACGAGCAGCGCCCCCGGACCCCTCACTCAGGGTCCGGGGGCGCTTTGCATCGTAGGGGAACGGCGTGCCCACCGTTCAGCCGGTCGCCATTCTCCGGACCGGTTTACGTATGCGCTGTTATCGGCGTTTGGTGTCGCTGTGTGTTGTAGCCAGAGAGGCAAGGGCCAGGTGCAGCCGCATGAAGCGCCACGGCCTGCTAAACCGGGATTCCTCCGGCGTGGGCCTGGGCAACGTACCCGGCTGGTTCAGGGCGCCGGCAGGGGAGCTGCCGCCAAACCCGGTCAGGCACACTGCCGCCGGATGTGCCGGGGGCGGGGTTTTGGCAAGGTGCCGGATTCGTTCTAGGGCAGGTGGTCCATGGCTTCGCAGGGGCTGGAGCCGGGCTGGGCGCGGTGGACGTCCATGGCCAGGCGGGCGATCAGCGCGGCCAGCGTGTCCGCTTCGGAGGCCTTGAGTCCGGACAGCAGCCCGGCTTCGGCAGCGGCCACCCGCTCCTCGTACCGGGCCAGAAGTGCCCGGCCGTTGTCGGTGGCCACGATTTTGCGTGCCCTGCGGTCCGAGGGGGCCGGGACGCGTTCGACGACTCCGGCGTCCACCAGGGTGTCCAGCAGGTAGGTCAGGACCGTCCGGTCGATGGCCAGATGGGCTCCCAGGGCCTGCTGGTTCGGCGGGTCGCGGTGGATGACTGTGGAGAGTATCTGGTAGCCGCGGATTCCTGCCGGCAGGCCCTCGACGGCGTCTTCGAAGCGGGACTGGTAACCGCGCAGCACCATGCCCAAATGCCAGCCCAGGTCTCCGGGCGGGGCGGCAGCGGGACTGTTCCGGACGGCGTGCAGGCTCTCACTCATGCCCTCATCCTACCGCAAGATACGCATTTGCACAGATGTTCTATTAGGAATATAGTCTGTTCAACAACATATTTGAGGATTTGGAGTTGGTCATGGAGCTTGGCGTCTACAGCTTCGGGGACGTGCAGAAGGACCCGGTGACGGGGGAACTGGGCTCGACCGCGGAGGCGATGCGCAACCTGGTCGAGGCCATCCGGTGATCTACGGGATCATCGGCGGCCAGCCGGCGAAGTTCGCCCCGCTGGCCGACCTCTACCGGCAGGCCGCGGCCCAGTCGAACACCCCGGCCGACAAGATCCGGGTCGGGATCGCCGACCCCGGGTTTCTCGGCGATGACGGGCAGAAGACCCGGGACATGTGGTGGGGGCACTGGAGCACCCGGATGGAAATGATCTCCGCCCAGCGCGGCTTCCCGATGATGAGCCGGGACCGCTACCAGCAGACCGCCACCGGGGCCGGTGCCCTGTTCGTCGGCCACCCGGAGGAAATCGCCGAACGCCTCGTCAACCTGCACCGTGCCATGGGCCACGACCGCCAGATCCTGGAAATGGACTACGGGCACGTCCCGCACCAGGACCTGCTGCACTCCATCGAACTGCTCGGCACCCAGGTCAAGCCACTGGTCGACGCCGAACTCGGACCCGCCCCGGCCACTGCAACGAACACCCCCGCACCTGCCCGTGAAGGAGCCCACGCATGAGCACCCAAACAGACGACGTCCGCACTGTCGGGATCCTCGGTGCCGGACGCGTCGGTACCGCCGTGGCCCGCCAGGCCATCAAGGCCGGGTACCGGGTGAAGATCGCCACCTCCAGGCCCGCCGCAGAGATTTCCCTGCTCGTGGAGATCATCACCCCGGGCGCGGTGGCCGTTGACGCCGCCGAGGCCGCGGCGGCGGACCTGGTGGTCATCGCGGTTCCGCTGCACAAGTACCGCACGCTTAACCCGGACCTGCTGGCCGGCAGGACCGTTATCGACGCCATGAACTACTGGGCACCCACCGACGGGCAGGTCGACGACTTCGAAAACGACCCCCGCACCAGCAGCGAAATCATCCAGGCCTTCCTGCCCGGCGCCGGACTGGTCAAGTCACTGAACCACATCGGCTACCACGAACTCGAAGAAGACGGCCAGGAATCCGGCACCCCCGGCCGCCGTGCCCTGGCCCTGGCCGGCGACCACGACGACGCCAAGGCCCTCGTCGCCGGCTTCATCGACCGGCTGGGCTACGACCCGGTCGACGCCGGACCCCTGGCCGCGGGACGGGCCTTCCAGCCCGGCACCGAGATCTTCAACGGATCCCACACCGCCGGCCAGCTCGACACCCTGCTGGCCGATGCCTGCGCACCAAGCCGAAGCTAGATCCCGGCCACCCCTTCTGACCACTCACTGACGAAAGCCCAGGAAAAACATCATGGAAATCGGCGCCTACAGCTTCGGCGACACCCAACTCAACCCCGACGGCACCCCACGCTCCACCTCCGAGGCCATCAGCAACCTGTTCGAGGCCATCATCCACGCAGACCGGGCCGGACTCGACTACTTCGGCATCGGCGAACACCACACCACGTCCATGCCCGCCTCATCCCCCGGAGCGCTCATCGCCGCAGCCGCCGCGGCCACCGGACAGATCACGCTCGGCAGCGCGGCAAGCATCATCGGCACCGACGACCCGGTCCGGGTCTTCCAGCAGTTCGCCACCGCCGACGCGGTATCCGGCGGCGGGCGGGTCGAGATCACCGCCGGCCGCGGATCCTCGGTCGAAACCTTCCCCCTGTTCGGCTACGACATGACCGACTACGACCAGCTCTACGCCGAAAAACTCGACCTGCTGATGACCATCAACGGAAACAACGACGAATACGTGACCTGGTCCGGCTCCCGCCGTCCGGCGCTGGCCAACCTCGCGGTCGTGCCCCGGCCCGTGAACGGCCGGCTGCCGATCTGGCTGGCCACCGGCGGCAACGCCGGATCCTCCGCCCGCGCCGGCCAGCTGGGCCTGCCCGTCTCCTACGGCATCATCGGCGGCGCCCCGCACCGCTTCGCCCCGCTGGCCGAGCTCTACCGGGCCACCGCAGCCCAGGCCGGCCACGCCGGCGAGACCATCAAGGTCTCCGTCGCCGCGCTCGGGCTGGTCGCCCCCACGAAGAAGGAGGCCCTGGAACGGTTCTACCCCGGCTGGCACAACCTCAACATCGAGATGGGCCGGCTGCGCGGCTGGCCCGCCCCGGACAAGCGCGCCTACCTGGCCCAGGCCGAAGCCCCCGGAGCCTACTACATCGGGGACCCGGACGAGGTCGCCGAACGCATCGTCCACCTGCACGGCTACCTGGGCCACATGCGCCACTTCCTGCAAATGGACATCGGCGGCCTGCCCCATGAACACTTCCTCGAGTCCCTCACCCTGCTGGCCACCGAGGTCAAACCCCGCGTCGAGCGCCTGCTCGCCGCCCAATAAACCCCTGCAAAAAACGAGAAAGAGGACACGATGAACAAGTACACCCTCCCGGAACTGCCATACGACTACGCCGCCCTGGAGCCGCACATCTCGGCCCGGATCATGGAGTTGCACCACTCCAAGCACCACGCCACGTACGTGGCCGGCGCCAACACCGCGCTGGAGCAGCTGGCCGAGGCCCGGGACAAGGGCGAGTTCGGCAACATCCCCAAGCTGTCCAAGGACCTGGCCTTCCACCTGGGCGGCCACACGAACCACTCGGTCTTCTGGAACAACCTCTCCCCGGAGGGCGGCGACAAGCCCGAGGGCGAGCTGGCCGCAGCGATCGATGACGCCTTCGGCAGCTTCGATGCCTTCCGCGGCCAGTTCACCGCCGCAGCCACCTCCCTGCAGGGCTCCGGCTGGGCCGTGCTGGCCTGGGAGTCGCTGGGCAAGAACCTGGTCATCGAGCAGCTCTACGACCAGCAGGGCAACATTCCGGTCGGCACCGTCCCGGTGCTGATGCTGGACATGTGGGAGCACGCCTTCTACCTGGACTACGTCAACGTCAAGGCGGACTACGTCAAGGCGTTCTGGAACATCGTCAACTGGGCCGACGCCGCAGCCCGCTTCGAGGCCGCCCGCACCAGCGGTGCCGGACTCATCGTCCCCGGCAAGTAGGCGAAGGCAGTACCGGGTCTATAGGGGCGCCCCAACGGACGCCCCTATAGACCCGGTCAACAGATCACGGTGCGGTCGACGCACCCCGGGCACTTAGAGCTAAAACCGGGGAAACTGTCCTCATGCTCCGATTCCGGATGTGCATCCGGATGGGAGACCATGGCCGGGAAAGTCCGGTACGGGCAGGAATTCTCGAGCCGCAGGCCCGTATCCGGAGCGGCGCACCGCGGGGGATCCAAGGCCGCCGCGACCGGTCATTCCGCCAGGGTTGCGGGCCCTTTATCAGTCTCTCCTGCTCCCGCCGGCCGGTAAGGAAGTCGGCCATTGAGAGTGCGCGCCAGGATCCGCACAGTGGACTCGAACCTGCCCTCAGCACGCGGTGCCGGGCTCCGGAGGGGTTTCCTGCTCTGCCTATTTAGTTGACATGTCATCAGAAGCGAGGCAGCATGTATGCATATGCATCAAAAGTGCATGATCGGGAACACCGCCGAGCGAGCATGTAAATGATGTGCGTTCGCCTACCCTAGGAGGAACCATGAAGGCATGGGTTATGGAAGGGATCAACAAGGATCTGAAGCTTCAGGACCTGGCCAAACCCTCACCTGGTCCGGGTGAGGTTCTGATCAAGGTCACTGCCGCCGGCATCTGCCACAGTGATGTGGGATACGTGCAAGGCGAAATCCCCATCATCGTCGATCTGCCCATCGTGCTGGGGCACGAAGTGGCCGGAGTCGTTGAGGAAGTCGGCGAAGGCGTCACCGGGTTCAAGGTGGGCGACGAAGTCGCTCAGGGAGTGGTTGCCTCGGATGCACCCGGAGTCACCCGCGATGGCGGCTTCGGTGAATACGTCATCGGCAAGGTCGACAGCCTGGTCCACAAGCCCGGCAACGTGGAGTGGTCCCAGGCGGCCGCAGCAACCGATGCCGGGGTCACCTCATACAGCGGCGTGGTTGTCCACGGCGGGGTCGGGAAAGGGATGCGGGTGGGCATCCTCGGGCTGGGCGGTCTGGGACTGACCGGCGCCCGCATCGCCGTGATCAAGGGTGCCGAAGTCATCGGCATCGAGCCGCGTGAAGACGTGTGGCAGGCCGCAAAGGACCGGGGTGTGTCCCGCGTGGTCAAGGACATCAGCGAACTCAAGGGTGAAGACCTGGATGTCGTGGTCGATTTCGCCGGCTTCGGCACCACCACCGTCGGCGCATTCGATGCCGTCAAGGACGGCGGCAAGGTGGTCCTGGTCGGCTTGGGGAAGACCACGTTCGAATTCGAGTCCTTCGGCTTCATCACCAGAGCCATCACCCTTCAGGGCTCCACTCCCGTCGGAAACCCCGAGCACCTGAAGAATGTGCTGGAGATGATCGACTCCGGGCAGCTGGAGATCGTCTCTTCGAACGTTGGCTTCGAGGACATTCCTGACGGTCTGGACCGCCTGGCCAGGGGTGGCGTCTCCGGCCGCCTGGTGGCACGCTACGACCGGTGATGACCGGCTGATCCGTTGGCTCTGTGGGGTTCCGTCCGATTGCGCGACGGGACCCCACAGGTGTGTCCGGAGGCTGTGCCGCCCACGGCCACACCTCACATATGCGCTGTTATCGGCGTTCGCCTTTACTCGCTGTGCTGAGCAGATGCTGGCACCGGCTGCTGGGCGGCGGCCCGCGTCGTTTCGAAATTGGTCATGTATTGCCGGTAGATCCCGGCAGCGCTGGTCTCGACCGTGGCTTCGTCGCTGCGGGGCAGCGACGAGGTGTTCCAGTTATGGCGGCCGGGTATGACTGGTTGGCCTTCCGGTCCTCTGTCGGGAAATCGGGTTTTCGCAGCTTCAATGCCGGGCTGCGCGCCAAGCCGTAGCCCGACGCTACGGTGGCCGGGACTGCCTTTTCGTAGATGTAGTCGCCAAGACGAGGCCGTGGTCCCGGGTGTTAGGCAGCGACGATGTCGCCTACATCGGCCACGCGCCGGCCGCCTTGGTCAGAACCTCGCGGCCGCAGCGCGGAGGGCCCGGGCAAAGAGGTCGGCGTCCTCCAGCGTGTTGTACAGCGCCGGCGTCACGCGGATGACCTCGCCGCGTTCCACCCCGCCGCGGCGGACGGTGAACACGCCCCATTCCTCGGT
The DNA here is from genome assembly GCF_059092905.1 of Arthrobacter sp. B0427-1-12. Taxonomy (NCBI): domain Bacteria; kingdom Bacillati; phylum Actinomycetota; class Actinomycetes; order Micrococcales; family Micrococcaceae; genus Arthrobacter; species Arthrobacter sp. B0427-1-12. Next base: position 6,919 of record NZ_JBNHIC010000068.1, read on the forward strand.
CAGGTACTCGGTGATGGCCGAGGACTGTGCGTTGGTGGTGTTGCCGTCGATCCGGAAGGACGTCAGCGCGCCGTACATGTTCGGGTCCTCGGGCGTGAGGATCTGCAGGTTCGGCACGTCGAGGACCTGCTGCACCCAGCGGTCGCGCAGCAGCCGCAGTCGGGCCTGCTTGTTGGCGGCGCCGACCGCCCGGTGGAAGTCCAGCGCGGCGGGCACGGCGAGGAGGTTCGCGGAGTTGGACGTGCCGGTGTGGATACGCGAGCGGATGTCGTTGGCCCCGTAATCCTCGTCCGCAAAGTGCCGGTCGATGCCGGCCAGTCGGTCCTTGCGGATGTAGAGGAAGCCTCCGCCCAGCGGGGCGCCGATCCACTTGTGCAGGTTGAACCCGACGAACGGGCTCTTCAAGTCGGTGACGTTGAAGTCCAGCTGGCCCCAGGAATGGGCGGCGTCGATCACGGTGTCCACGCCGCGTTCGGCGGCCATCGTGGAGATCTCGGCGATCGGCGGGACCAGCCCCGTCCGGTGCGAGACGTGGGTGAGCAGCAGGAGTTTGATCTTCGGGTTGCCGGTCAGCAGCTGCTCGTAGTGGTCCAGTACGCTCTGCCGGGTCGCCGGCTCGGGGATGGCCGTGCGGATGACCTCAACGCCGCGGCGGTCGCGCAGCCAGTTCATCGCGTACTGCATCGAGTCGTAGTCCAGGTCGGCGTAGGCGACCGCGTCGCCAGGGGCGAGCTTGTTGTATCCGCCGATCAAGGCCTGCAGCGCCTCGGTGGCACCGCGGGTCAGGGCGATCTCGTCCACAGAGCAGCCTACCTCGGCGGCGATCCGTTCGCGCACCGCCTGGGCTTCCTTGCCGTACTCGCGGCGCATGTACCAGGAGTTCTCCAGCTCGATCCGCTCGGTCGCCTCTGCGTACGCGGTGCGCACGCTGGCGGGGTTCGCACCGAAGTAGCCGTTCTCGAAGTTGACCGTCGCGTCGGTCATCTCGAAGTGCTTGGCCACGTTCAGCCAGTATTTCTCATTCCGGGCGACGTCGGCGGGCGTACCTGCTGGCGCTACAGGCAGCTTGCCGCCCGTCTGAACAGCAGGTGCAGCTGACGCGGCCGGGCTGGCCACCAGTCCGGCCAGGGCGAGCACCCCTGTCCCGGCCGATCCGGCCAGCAGGCGCCTGCGATTGAAATCCATCTGGAACTCCTTGAGTCATCGATACGCCCGGCAACGCGCTGGGCGAGCAATCGATGTTCTCCGCCGAGGATGACCTTCTCCTGTCCGGCGGGTGACGGGTCGGCAAAGCGGCCTCGTGATTTCCATGAACTTTCCTGCAGAACGCCCAAGTCAGCCGCAGCATCCGCAAGACAATAAGAACGACGACGAGGCTCAGTCAAGGATTGCACCGGCGCCTTCAGAGCGGCATGCGTCTGCAGATTCTGGCTCACGCCAGTATTTAAGCCTCCCGACAAGATTCCTTACGCACATGCCCAATCGACTCGTCATATGCGCTGATATCGGCGTTTGGCTTCCCGGAGACCAGGGTCGGACGTGACCACTGAGCGCGACTACATCCAAGGCATGGCCGTGGTGGACTTAAATTACGGGCAGCAGCTTGTGCTCCATCGGGCACCACGATCACGGCAGATGTATTGGAGGCCGGGGTGCGGGTCGAGCGGCCTTCCGAACCGCCAGCTGAACATATGGTCCGCGCAGCCGTGCATGCCGGTTTGGAAGGGAAATACCTCCAATGCCTCGCATGTATGCCTATCGGCGTCTTAGTTAGGCGGCGGGCGCACGGGCATTTGGGTAGGGTCACCTCCTTCCCACCTGAGATTGTCCCTTGCTAGCCTGCTGACAGCCGCCGGCAGTGACGCCTGCGCCAGCGACGAGGATCAGGAGAGCCATGCTGTCGCACACCGCCGGAGAGACCGACGCCCCGCTGCTCGAGGAGACCGTCGGAGAAAACTTCGCCCGGACCGTGGAGCGATTCGGCGACCGTGAGGCGCTCATCGAGGCATCGGCCGACGGTGACGCTGCCGCCGCGCGGCGCTGGACGTTCAGGAAACTGGACGAAGACGTCAGCCGCATCGCGCGCGGGCTCCTCGCCGCGGGTTTCGCAGCGGGGGAGCGGATCGGGATCTGGAGCCCGAACTGCGCCGAATGGACGATCCTGCAGTACGCGGCCGCGAAGGTCGGTGCGATCCTTGTCAACGTCAATCCCGCCTACCGGACCCACGAGCTCATCTTCGTCGTCAGACAGAATCGGATGCGCGCCCTCGTGGTCGCACCATCGGACCGGAACAGCGACTACGTCGCGATGGCACGCCAGGCACTGGCCGAGTGTCCGGACCTCCATGAGCTCGTCTTCCTTCCGACCCCCGCAGCAAGCAGAGATTCTGCGTTCGTCGCAGGCGAACCTGCGTCCCCGGCAGAGACCACCTGGGAAGCCCTCGGCGCCCGGACGGAGGAGGTTCCGGCGTCAGCCGTCTCTGAGCGCGCCGCGACCCTGCGGCCCGCCGACGTCATCAACATCCAGTACACATCCGGAACCACGGGCTTCCCCAAGGGTGCGACGCTCACGCACCGGAACATCCTCAACATCGGTTTCTCGGTGGGCGAACTCCTGGGATACACCGCGGATGACCGGGTGGTGATCCCGGTGCCGTTCTACCACTGCTTCGGCATGGTGATCGGCAACATCAGCGCGTTCTCACACGGCTGTGCCACGATCCTGCCCGGCCGTGGGTTCAATGCCGCTGCGACGCTCCGGGCTGTTCAGGACTTCGGCGGAACCTCGCTTTACGGCGTCCCCATGATGTTCATCACAGAGTTGGCACTGCCCGACTTCGAAACGTACCGGCTGGACACCCTCCGCACCGGGGTCATGGCCGGGTCACCATGCCCGATCGAGATCATGAAGCGAGTCATCACCGACATGCACATGAAGGATGTCGCAATCTGCTACGGAATGACTGAAACCTCGCCGGTTTCGACCATGACACGGCTCGGCGACTCGATCGCCCACCGCACCGGAACCGTCGGGCGCACCATGCCACACCTCGAGAGCAAGGTCATAGACGCGAAAGGAGCTACGGTGGAGCGCGGCGAGATCGGCGAGCTGTGCACCCGGGGCTACGCAGTCATGGCCGGCTACTGGGACCAGCCGGACAAAACGGCCGAGGTGATCGACGCCGAGGGCTGGATGCACACCGGTGACCTCGCACGAATGGACAATGACGGCTACCTGGTGATCGAGGGGCGCATCAAGGACATGATCATCCGCGGCGGCGAGAACATCTACCCGCGCGAGATCGAGGAATTCCTGCACCAGCACCCAAGCGTGCAGGACGTCCAGGTGATCGGTGTCCCGGACGAGAAGTACGGCGAGGAGCTGATGGCGTGCATCATCCTCAATCCGGGCGCCAAGCCACTGGACGCCGCCGCCGTAAGGGAGTACTGCCGTGGCCGGCTGGCCCACTACAAGATCCCCAGGTATGTCGAAGTTTGTGAGAGCTTCCCCATGACCGTGTCAGGGAAAGTGCGGAAGGTCGAGATGCGCGAGAAAGCCATCGAGCGGTTCGGGCTCCGCGACTGAGGGACCAGCGTCACTGCGAGTGACGCTGGCCTGCTAACCCGCATGAATCTCGTCTTGAGAACGGGCAGGTCACTGCCCAGTCCGCGCTTTCAAACCCCTCCTAAACCGGTGCAGGCCGGGGCAGCAAAGGAATGGCAGACGAGCCGCCGGCCCGAATGACACCTGTCATATGCGCTGTTATCGGCACGGGAGGCGGGAAATTTTGCACGTAGGTGAAAGGGCCGGTGCGCGTCGGGCAGCTCCGTCGGAGACCTTTGGCTGGAGCGCCGGCAATTAACCTTCCGGTAATTTCGAGTCAAGCGTTCTCGAAATTCGTGGACATCTTCGCCCGGCAAAGTCTTGGCTGAGGGGCCGATTGCCCCTGAATCCGCAGCTCATTTCGTTTCCGGAAGGTTCCTCCATGTCAAAGCGTCCCGTCGCGGCCCTTTCCCTGGCCGCTGCCGCTGTCCTTGCCCTCACCGCCTGTGGCGGCAGTGCAGAATCCGCTGCCCCTTCCTCGGACTCGACCGCGGACGATGCCCTGGTCTTCGCCATGCCCCCGGGCACCGACGATCCGGATGTCCTGGTCGAGGCCGGGATCATTGAGGGTCTGATCACCGAGGCCACCGGTAAGGAAGTCCAGCGGGAAATGCCCGCCGACTACCTCGGCGTGGTCGAGGCTGTCAGGCAGGGACATGTCGACGTGGCCCTGATGAGCCCGTTTTCCACCGCCTTGGCGGTCAAGAACGGCTCGGTGGATCCGCTGGTGGTCTGGAAGGGTGATGACAAGCCGGCATCGTACTGTTACTCCAAGCTGGGCAGCGGCATCGAGTCGATCGATGACGTCGCCGGCAAGCAGGTCGCCTTCGTTGACCCCGGATCCACCACCGGCTACTTCATGCCCAAATCACTGCTGGCGGACAACGGACTGGTGGACGGGCAGGACTACCAGTCCACCTTCGCCGGCGGCCATGACTCGGCGATGCTGGCCATGATCAACGGTTCAGTCGACGTGGCCTGCAGTTCCATCGCGGACATGCTCATCGAGGCCGGCGTCTTCACCGCCGGGGATATCCAGCAGATCGGCGAAACCGGTCCGATCCCGGTCGGTGTCGGCATCGTGGTCAGCAATGACCTGGACGAGTCGACCCGCCGGCATCTGCTGGAGACACTGCCGGAGAAGATGACCGGGAACCCGGATCTGGCCACGCTGGGCGGCGTCAATGAATACATCCTGAACCCGGGCATCGCCCCGTATGAGCCGCTGCTGAAGGTCGCCGAAAACGTGGGCGTTGACCTTGAGGATATGCGGTGAACCTGACCGGAAATGCGACGGCGGCGCCGGGCCCGGCACCGCTGCCTGCCCACACGGCATCCACCGGGGCCGCAGGGCTGGCCAGGCCGGTTCTGGTCGCGAAGGATCTTTCCGTCACCTACAACGACGGGTTTACGGCCCTAGATGGGTTCACCCTCGACGTCCGCGCCGGAGAGGTCGTTGCCCTGCTGGGCCATTCCGGCTCCGGCAAGTCCACCCTCATGAAGGCCGTCACCGGGATGGCACCGGCGACGGCCACCCAGCTGACCGTCGCCGGGCAGGACGTGCTGGCCGCCAAGGGCACGGAACTGCGCTCCCTGCGGTCCCGCGTCGGTTACGTGTTCCAGCACTTCAACCTGGTTCCGCAGCTTTCCGCGCTGACCAATGTGCTTACCGGCGGCCTCCATGAGGCCGGCGCCCTGAATCGGATCGGACTGTTCAGCCACAGACAGCGGACCCGTGCTCTGGAGCTGCTAGACCGGGTGGGGCTCGCAGACAAGGCAGGGCAGCGCGCCGACAGCCTGTCCGGCGGACAGCAGCAGCGGGTGGCGATCGCCCGCGCCCTGATGCAAAGCCCGCGGATCATCCTCGCGGACGAGCCGGTCGCCTCACTGGATCCGCGCCTCGCCGGATCGGTGCTCGGCCTGATGCGCAGCATCGCCAGGGAGGACGGCATTCCGGTGGTGGTGAGCCTGCACGTCGTCGAACTCGCCCGCCGCTACGCGGACCGCTTTGTGGCGCTGGACTCCGGCAGGATCGTCCACAGCGGCGCGATTGACACGCTGACGCCGGCGATGATCGGTGACATCTACAGCCAGGAAGACCTCCATGGCCAGGACTCCGGCCAGGAAGGAGCACCCGGTGCCAACCATTGAGCAGACCCGCGGCACCACTGCGCACAGCCTCTCCGAGCAGGACCGGCTCCGGCTTTCCCGGCCCTTCCAGGCCCCCGGGCCCGGCGGAATCCTCAGCCTCATCGTCGTCGCCGGTGCGGTGGCCTGGAGCGTGGGCGGATCCGGTTTCAGCCTCCAGCAGCTGGTCGAGGGCCTGCCCAGGATGGGCGACTACCTGGTCCGGATGTGGCCGCCGACCTTCGACAAGATGGACGTGGTCATCTCCCTGCTGGCCGAGACGCTGCAGATGGCCGTCCTTGGAACTTTGATCGGCGCTGTGCTCTCCCTGCTGATCAGCTTCGGAGCCGCCTCCAACATCGCACCCCATTGGCTGTACACGGCCACGCGCTTCGTGCTGAACATCCTGCGCTCCATACCGGACCTGATCTTCGCGCTGATGTTTGTCTCCGCCGTCGGTCTTGGCCCGTTCGCCGGCATCCTGGCCATCGTGCTGGGCTCCATCGGTGGCATCGCCAAAATGTACGCCGAATCCATGGAATCCGTGCCGCAGGCACCGTTGACGGCCCTGCAGTCCACCGGCGCCAACCGCCGGCAAACCATCATGTACGGGGTGCTGCCGCAGGCCTCGCCGCTGCTGGTCAGCTACACGCTGCTCCTGTTCGAAGGCAACGTGCGCGGGGCAACCGTGCTGGGGCTCGTGGGCGCCGGCGGCATCGGCCTGGAACTGACCAACGCCATGCGCCTGTACGACTACGGCCACATGTTCGCCATCATCATCAGCATCGTGGTGCTGGTGACTATCATCGACCGAGTCAGCGCCCTGATCCGAAAGAAGCTCAGCTAATGGAATCAACCACCGCACCGGCACCCGCCGGCGCCGTTCCTCTTTCTCCGCTGGTCAACCTGCGCGGTTTCGGAGGCCTGCCCGTGGCCGGCGGAAGGGTACGCGAGGGCGTGCTGTGGCGCAGCGACGACATCTGCATGGCCACCGGCGAGCAGGTAAGTGAACTCGCCGGACTGGGCCTGCGCGCCGTGATTGATCTGCGCTCGGCCGAGGAGCTGGAGTTCACCGGCCGCGGGCCCTGCCAGGGGCACCCGATCGGGCACCACCACATTCCGCTGACCGAGCAGGTCACCGATCCGGAGGCGATGAGCCGGATGTTCCGGTCCATCCGCACAGCCGGCGACGTCGGGCTCTGGTATGCGCAGCTGTTCCGCCTTCAAGCGCGCCCGATCGTCCGGGCCCTGCGTGTCATCGCGGACACGGCCGGCGGCGTGCTCTTCCACTGCGCCGCCGGCAAGGACCGCACCGGGGTCCTTGCAGCCGCCGTGCTCAGCTGCCTCGGCGCGGACCGGCAGACGATCGTGGCCGACTATGCGGCGACGCACACCAACATTGCCGCGATCCTGGACCGCCTGGCCCGGCACCGCCAGCATGGCGGCAGCAAAGGGGGCGTGTTTGCCCGGTACGCCGGGCACCCGATGCTTGGCGCGGAGGCGGAGAACATGCGCGCGATGCTGGAGGCGCTGGACGGGGACGGCGGCGTGGTGACGGTTCTGCACGCCGCCGGGTACGACGACGAACTGGACCGCGTCCTCAAGGCCCGCCTTGTCGAGCGCGACAGCTGAGCAGCAGGCCGGGGGCGCGGCGGCGGAGGGCGTCCGGCGCCGGCCGGGGCGCCCCCGCGAGGCCGGCATCGAACAGGCCGTGCTGCGGTCCGCCGTCGAACTCATCCGTGAGAACGGGCCCGGTTCCGACTTCACCATCGGAGACCTGGTCAGGCGCAGCGGCGTCAGCCGCGCGGCGATCTACCGGCGGTGGGAAAATCGGAAAGCCATCATCGTCGCCGCCCTGGACTTTGACCGGCCCCCGGTGGAGGTCAAGGAAGCCTGTTCGCTGCTGGAAACCCTGAAGGCCACCTATGGCGACGCGATGGATTCGCTCAGCGACGCCAACCTCGCGCTCATCAATACCCGTCTGGCCCTAGGGCTGCAGGACTGCGAACTGCAGCGCGAATACTGGGAACGGCACGTCAGCCGGCGCCGCACGGACATGTCCGCGGTGCTCAAACGCGCAAAGGCCGACGGAGAAATCCGGCAGGATGCTGACATCGACGTGGTGCTGGACATGATCAACGGCACCGCCTACTACCAGGGCGTGGTCCGCGGCGACTGGTCCGGCCCGACAAGCCGGCACCGGCTGATGACCGCCATCGAACTGATCTATCACTCCATTGCCGCATAGATCCCGTCGACGCCCTCCAAAGGTGCCGACGGGATCTCGACCGTGGCCGAAGGCGGGAATTGCTATTGCCCCTCCACCAGGAAGAGAAAACGCCGCAATCCGACGGGGAAAGCCAACGGCCTCGCAGCCTTTGAACAGACTGAGACCGAGATGCTGAATTCTTCTTCCCCGTCTGGGGGGATACTGTGCATCAGAACCTGCCCCTCCTGTCCGCGGAAAATGCCGCTCAGCCACCGGTCTCAGCGAAGCAAGAACCAAGCCCAATACGCTGCGCCGGATAGCTCCAAACACATGCGCTGTTATCGGTGCTTTTGGTTGCAGGCAGACCATCGAGCCAACTAAACCCGGTGATGGTGCCAGGGTTGAGGCGCGCGGCCCGGGTGGAGGGTTTTAGTCCGCCGGTTGTCGGTCCTGTGGCACGCCGCAGGTAAATCCGCAGCAGTGCCTCGTATATCTCCGGGATGAGGATAGGTGGCCGGCAGGGGCCGGCTATCCACGGTCCAGTTTGGCCTGCTTCGATGTCCAGTTCTGCCCGTGGAGACGCTCGAAGCCGTCCAGGAGCAGGTCGAGGGCGAACTCGAACTCGAACTGGTCGTCACAGCCGTGCCCGACCACCGAGCCGTCGTCATGTGTTGCCGCCATGGCGACCTGCGTGAGGTTCGGATATCGCTCGGCCATCTGCCTGAGCACCGCGGCCATCGCCTCCGGCGGCACGGCCGGGGCCCCCGCCTTCGGGCCGGCCGGGTTCTGGAACAGTTCCTGGGTGAAGCCCCACATGCGGCTGCCCAGGGCGTGCATGACGTGGTGGGTGAGGTCGACGGAGAAGCCGCCGGCCAGGAACATGCCGATGAAGCTGTCCGTGTACTCGAGGACTGCCGGAGTCTGGTTGGTGCGGGATTCGAGCACCTGACGGGCCCATGGGTGCCGCAGCAGTACCCCCCTGGCCGAAAGCACCCGCTGCCGGACCGTGCTCTTCCAGCCGGCACCGCGGACGGGCGGATCGATCTCGCCGATGATGGCGTCGATCATGCCGTCGAGCAGTTCATCCTTGTTCGCCACGTGCTTATAGAGCGCCATCGGCACCACCCCAAGCTCCTGCGCCAGCCTGCGCATGCTCAGCGGCTGGATGCCGATTTCGTCGGCAAGTGCGACGGCGGCGGCCAGCACGCGGTCCCTGTTCAGGCGCCCGCGCCGCTTGACGTCGATCTGCTGAGCCATCTGCACCGCCTTTCCCTGGACAGCCGCCGGACCTGTCTTCTATTGACAAGTGTACGGCGTATACCTACTGTTGGCCGCCTCAGGTGTATGCCGTACACCGCTGGTCGAAGGATCATCCCATGACAACAGAAACCGCCGGCACTCCCGTGCCCGTCCGCCGTCCCCGCCCCGGGTGGCTCGTGCCCGCCGCTCTGATCCTCCTGAGCCTCATCCCGGTGCTCCAGGGGTCGCTGCGTGTGACCGAGCTGACCGGCGGTGCCGCCGTCACGCCGGAAAACGCACGGTTCTTCGCCTCACCCATTCCGGTGGTGGCGCACATCGTCAGCGTCACCGTGTACTGCCTGCTCGGGGCGTTCCAGTTCGTGCCCGCGCTGCGGGGCAGGCGCAACTGGCACCGCAGCGCCGGCCGCATTCTTGTCCCCGCCGGCCTGATCGCCGCCCTGTCCGGCCTGTGGATGTCGGCCTTCTACGCCCTGCCCGCCAGCGACGGCGAGATCCTCCTCATCCTCCGGCTGGTCTTCGGCTCGGCCATGG
>NZ_JBNHIC010000069.1:0-15869 GCF_059092905.1 Arthrobacter sp. B0427-1-12
CAGGGTGGGAAGGGTTCAGGATGTACTTCGAGCAGCTGTTCCTCGAAGAGATCAACAACCTGGGCTACATGAGCGCGCTGCGGGAAGTACCCGAGGGCGAATCCGCGGAGGTCGACCGGCTGCGCACCACCATCCTGCGGGGATTCGAGGAACTGATCAAACGCGCCAAGGCCGAGGGCGCCTTCCGCCTCGACCGGTGGATTGAGGACGTCCTGTTGCTCCTGTTCGTCAATGAGCACCTGATCCGCCGGGACAGGGAAGAGGCCGTGGCGGCATCACGCCGGCTGTTCGCCCTTGCCCTGGATACCCTGAGCACCAGCCCGGAACGCGGTGAACCCAGCGAGCCCGACGACGTTCTGACCTTGCGCCGGACGCTCGGAAACAGCCTGGCCGGCCTCTCGGTCAATGCCCCCGCAACGCCAGGGCAGGAGCCAGCCCCTGAACCGGCAGAAACCGCCATCCGAGAACGCAACTGATTCACCGAATGAAGCTATAGAGGCATGCCATGAGGCCGTGGATGTCCGAGTGGGGTGGCAGCCGCGCGCCGACGCAACACCCGCATGGTTGCCCGCAACACGTGGGCAACTACCGCGCAAAGCTCAACGATACCGACCTGATCGAATCAGTCGGACACGGCTTGGTAGGCTTCGCCATCCCACGGCTGCGCGGACATGAGGGGGTCGGTCAGAAAGTCCGTCAACCGGGTGAGCAATCCCATGCATTCACCGCGCGCACGACGTGTTTGCCGCAATTGAGCCGAACCGCATCACAGCCGGTACCGTCCGCGGATTGCTTAGCGCTGAGTACCCAACCTCGCCGATCTCGTCCAGCATCTTCCAAGAGGTCGCGAGCTTGAAAACAGCTTCCGGTGCGTTGGCCCAACTTCGCGCAGGCTTTCTGCGCCGATAACCGTGAGTATGTCCGGACAGGTGTCTCGATGAAGCATCCTTGGGTTCTTGCGGTGATTGCAACACTTAGCGAATGGGTGTTGTCATGGCGGGGTATTCAATTTATCTAAGGCCTGATCTCTTGCAGGTTTTTTGGGCCGGGATGCAGGCCGGTGATTTCATCACCGATGCCGTGGCTGCCGTCAATACGAGCCGGCGGACCGGACGCCGGGTCCTGGTCGAGGCCGGCGGCGTCAGGCCCCGGCGGGGCCGGGATCTGAAGGGCCGGTGCCTGACCTTCGGCCAGCGTGAGGAGATCGCAGTACTGCGCGCCCAGGGACGCTCCCTGAGGGAGATCGGCACAGTAATAGGCAGGTCGGCCTCGACGGTGTCCCGGGAGCTGCGCCGCAACACCAAGGCCGGATCCGCCTACCGGGCGACCTCGGCCCACGCCCTGGCGTATGAGCGCGCGTCACGGCCGAAACCGGCGAAACTGCACACAAACACTGTGCTGCGTGCGAAGGTGGAAGAGGACCTGAAAAAGAAGTACTCACCCGAGCAGATCGCAGGACGACTGCGGGTTGAGTTCCCGGATGAGCCGGAGATGAGGGTGTCACCCGAGACCATCTACCAGTCCCTTTACGTCCAGTCCCGCGGGGCGCTGAAGCGCGAACTGACCGCGTGCCTGCGCACCGGGCGGGCCATGAGGCAGCCCAGCCGAAAGGCCGGGCAGCGCAAGAACCGGATCCCGGGAATGATCAACATTTCCCAGCGTCCTGCCGAGGTCGAGGACCGGGCCGTGCCGGGGCATTGGGAGGGACGCTGGTCGAACGGACCACCAATTACACAATGCTCGTGCACCTGCCGGACGGGTATAAGGCCGAGCAGATGCGTGATGCACTGGCCGCGAAGATCAAGACGCTCCCCGATGTGCTGCGGCATTCCCTGACCTGGGATCAGGGCATTGAGATGCAGGACTGGAAAACCGTGAAGATCGATACCGGCATCGAGATCTACTTCTGCGACCCGCACTCGCCCTGGCAGCGCGGCATCAACAAAAACACCAACGGCCTGCTGCGCCAGTACTTCCCCAAAGGCACCGACCTGAGCGTCCACAGCGCCGCAGACCTCGACTGGATCGCCCAGGAACTCAACGACCGGCCGCGCAAAAGACTAGAGTTCAGGAAACCGATCGAACTGATCGAAGACCTCCTGTTGCAATGACCGCCTGAATCCGCCCATCCTCTAACGGGACATTCACGAGCCCTGGTGGGACACGTATTCCATCGCGCTGGGGCCATTCACAGGCATGCATAAGTTCTCGCTCATCTTTGTCGCGGTGTGCGACCGGTTTATGCGGCACAGAGCCATCGGCCGGAAGGGCGAAAGGAACCCATGCCTTGGCGTCGGTAATTCTTCGTCGTGTCGGTGGACGATCAACCGGGCAATTATTAAAATTTTAACTACAGAAACCGGCAGGGCGCGTACAGCGCCCAGGGAGGAGGAGCGCATCACCGCTGATCAATACCAAACATCAACTGCTGAAAGCCCCTCCCGAGGGGCTTTCCCTATTTATCCGCCAGTATGAAACGGACACAGTCGCCTGCCCGGGCACTTCAGCTGGTCCACGATGAATACCTGTGGAGCACCATTGAGGAGCCCACGAAAACCGGGGCAGTCCCTAACGCCAATCCGGATGGTGTGCGGGGAGGAATCTCCCGCCACGGCTCGAAAGGCATATACAGCTGTGGGTGATTCAGTTCACGCCGCAGGCCCAGTGTCGGTGCCGATCCAAATCCTGTAGCGAACCCAAGGTTCTGCCGGCCGCCGAGCACCGGCCCTTCCCCCGTAAAACCACGCCCGGCATGTCTCGTGTCCTCCATCCCGGACCGAGTCGGCCCTGTGGGGTGCCATCCGCTTGTTCACCAGCGGGCAGCAATTTCACAGACGAAGCCTGATCATCCGACCTTAAACCTGTTCAACGTCGCCGTGGTGTCGATACGCGAAAAACAATGCGGTGCCCGCGATGCGTTTGCGTGGTGCCGCCCCTCCACGCTAAGGTGTGATCCGGCTCACTTCAAAGTGGGTCATGCTTGTGATCTGCGGCGGGAGAGTTCTGCCGGTACATTCAGCAGGCGCCGTAGGAGCAAATCCTCCCCAGGAATCTCTCAGGCCCATGTACCGCCGCGGCGAGGCAACTCTGGAAAGCAGTCAGGCAGCAACCTGGCTCACCGACGGTGCAAGCGGCACCTGCGAGAGCAGTGGGCGCGGAAACTCTCAGGTCCAAGACAGAGCGGGGAGGAACACAATCACCGTGCCACCCCGGTGCCGCTTGAACTACGGAGTTCCTCATGACGACTCAACCTCGTCCAACCAAGCCTGTTGACGCACCCCACCTTGAGCGGCAGCTGTCCAACCGCCACATCCAGCTCATTGCCATCGGCGGTGCCATCGGAACCGGTCTGTTCATGGGCTCGGGCAAGACCATCTCGGCGGCCGGACCCTCGGTGATCTTTGTCTACATGATCATCGGCTTCATGCTCTTCTTCGTCATGCGGGCCATGGGCGAACTGCTGCTGAGCAACCTGTCCTACAAGTCCTTCAGCGACTTCGCCGGGGACCTGCTGGGCCCGTGGGCCGGCTTCTTCACCGGCTGGACCTACTGGTTCTGCTGGGTGGTCACCGGCATCGCCGACGTCATTGCCATCGCCGGCTACGCCAACGAACTGGTGCCGGGCATCTCGCTGTGGATTCCGGGTGTCTTCACCGTGGCCGTCCTGCTGCTGCTCAACCTGGCCACCGTCAAGGCCTTCGGTGAGACCGAGTTCTGGTTCGCGCTGATCAAGATCATCGCCATCGTGGCGCTGATCGTGACCGGCCTGGTCATGATCTTCACCGGCTTCGAGTCCGATGCCGGCCCGGCAGGCTTTAGCAACCTGTGGAGCCACGGCGGTTTCTTCCCGCAGGAATTCATGGGCTTCGTGGCAGGCTTCCAGATCGCCGTCTTCGCCTTTGTGGGCATCGAACTGGTGGGAACGACGGCGGCCGAGGCCAAGGATCCGGAAAAGAACCTTCCCAAGGCCATCAATTCCATTCCGATCCGTGTGCTGCTCTTCTACGTCGGCGCCCTGATCATCCTGATGTCGGTCACTCCCTGGACCCAGTTCGAAGCCGGCCACAGCCCCTTCATCGGCATGTTCTCGCTGGCCGGGCTCGGCATGGCCGCCACGGTCGTCAACCTGGTCGTGCTGACCTCGGCGATGTCCTCGGCCAACTCCGGGGTCTACTCGACCTCCCGCATGGTGTATGGCCTGGCGCAGGAAGGCGATGCTCCCTCCGTCTTCGCCGGGCTGTCCTCGCGCAAGGTACCCCGTAACGCACTGTTCCTGTCCTGTGTGCTGCTGCTCTCCGGGGTCGTACTCCTGTATGCCGGCGACAACATCGGCGCGGCGTTCGGCATGGTGACCACGGTTTCCGCGGTCTGCTTCATGTTTGTCTGGTCCATCATCCTGGCCAGCTACCTGGTCTTCCGGAAGCGCCGCCCGCACCTGCACGCCGCCTCCAGGTTCAAGATGCCCGGCGGTATCGTGATGGTCTGGGTGGTGTTTGCGTTCTTCGCCTTTGTCCTGTGGGCGCTGACGACCCAGCCGGACACGCTGACCGCGCTGCTGATCACCCCGGTCTGGTTCGTCATCCTGGGCATCGCCTGGGCCATCATCCGGCGCAGGCCGGCCCATATCGCCCGCTCCGCGGCGTTCCGCGCCCAGCTGGACGCCGAGGGCCGGGAACCCGGCGCCCGCGAAACCGCCCAGGTGGGGGCCGCCGAATAGTCCTGCCGCGGGCAGCCCCGGCGCCCCGATCGACGGAGGCCCCGCGCAGTGCGCGGGGCCCTCCGCCCGCACCCTGGGCGTTCCTGTTCTTTGCGCAGATGACCGCCGATCGCTGCCCGTAAACCGGCACCAGGTAACCTCCCGCGGGCACAGTCCCTTCAGCAGGTGCAGGTTATGTTCAACGACCGGGCACGGGTGAACTGCTGCCCGCGGCGGGCCTGCGGCGGTGCCGGCCGCGGGCCTGAGCCGGCCGGCGGGGTTTTCAGGCGCCGCGCTGCCTAAGGCCGGCGGGCATTATTTCCGTGTGTCGGGGTCTTCGTCGCCGATGTGGCCGGGTGCCGACGCGTGGACCCGCTGGACGAAGGCGTAGTACTCCTCCATGTAGTGGCGCAGGAACCCGGCCGTGCTGTCGTCCTTGACCTCGCCGTCGTCCGTGTAGATGTCGGGGTTAAAGGAGATGTAGGCCTCCGGGGCGTTCAGCTGCGGGGCGTCGAGGAAGCTCAGGATGCTGCGCATGGAGGACTGCATGACGGCGGTGCCGATGCCGCCGGGGGAGGCGCC
The DNA here is from genome assembly GCF_059092905.1 of Arthrobacter sp. B0427-1-12. Classification (NCBI taxonomy): domain Bacteria; kingdom Bacillati; phylum Actinomycetota; class Actinomycetes; order Micrococcales; family Micrococcaceae; genus Arthrobacter; species Arthrobacter sp. B0427-1-12. The sequence continues at coordinate 5,279 of NZ_JBNHIC010000069.1, forward strand.
GATGATGGCGGTGGGTTTGCGGGCGAAGGAGTTGGACCCCCAGGGCCGGGATCCCCAGTCGATCGCGTTCTTCAGGGCGCCGGGGATGGACCGATTGTACTCCGGGGAAACAAACAGGATGCCGTCCGAGCCCTCGATGGCCTGCTTCAGGTTCCGTGCCTCGGGCGGGAAGTCGGCGTCGTAGTCCCAGCTGTACAGCGGGAGGTCTTTGATGGGGATTTCGGTGAATTCGAGCTCCGAGGGTGCGAGCTTGATCAGCGCTTTGGAGAGGGTGCGGTTGATGGAGCCGGTGGCCAGGCTCCCGATGAAGTAACCGATCTTGTAAGCCATTGCAGTGTTCCTTCCGTCAGCCGGCCGGAACCGGCTCGTCAACTCAGTGTTGCTGGATCGGCGCGTCCCAGTTCATGAGAAGTGGAACGTCTGGACATAACTGGGAGAGGAAGCCGCGGATGGGACCGGCCACTAACCGCTGCCTAAAACACGCCAATACCGTTGCGATTCACAGAGATTTTTCTGCCGCGGGGAGGGACCTGGGGTGTCGCGGTGAAGGACCGGCTTACGCACGCGACACGTCCGTAATTTCGCGCGACAAACCTGACCGCGTAGAGCTAGCGCGCCACGCGGGAGCGGAGGTATACGACACTCGAGCTGAAGGTGCGGGTCTCGACGAGTTCGAGATCCACCCGGCGCTCATGTCGGGGAAAGAACGGAATGCCACCGCCAACCAGCACCGGGTAGACCACGGCCCGGTACTCGTCGATCAGACCCAACGCGGCCACCTCGGCGGCGAGAGTCGCGCCGCCGATCGCGATCTCACCCTCCCTCTGGGCTCGCAACCGCTCGATCTCCTCCGCCAGGCCGCCGGAGGCCAGGCGGGCATTGCCCTGCACCGCCGACAGCGTGGTGGAGAACACCACCTTGGGCAGCGGCTTCCAGAGCGCGGCCCACTCGAGCTCCGACTCGTCGAGCGATGGATCCTGGTCGGCGGTCTCCCAGTACAGCATCGTCTCGTACAGCCGTCGTCCCAGCAGGTGGACGCCGACCTGTCGAATCTCCTCGATCCAGAAGCGAAAGACCTCCTCGTCGGGCGCCGTCCAGTCGAAGTTGCCGTCCGGCCCGGCGATGTAGCCGTCAAGTGAGACGTTCATTGAATAGGTCACGTTGCCCATCAGAAGCCCTTCTCGGTAGCGGGTCCGACAGTACTGCAGCTCAGTATTTGGCCCTGGGTGTGTTCGAAGGCGCAGTCCCGGTCCTTAACGCTTTCCCTTGCGGGCCTGCCGCGCGCTCTTCTCCTGCGGAGACTGCGTGCATCTGTCGAAGAGGTAAGTGGAAACGGCCAGCAGAAGAACAATGAGGGCGATGTAGAAGGCGCCTCGCCAGCTGTCCACGGCATATCCTGCTGCCACGGCCAGTAAAGCCAGCAGAAGGGGCAGGCCGGCGATCCGGATCCGGTGGGCCATGGTCATGCTTCAGCATCCCTCTCGGGGCTTAGGACAAGCTTGAGGACTGTTCCCCGGGGATCCCGCCCCGGATTGCTTACACCATAACGCCGCTTACCGTGCGCCTCTGGACCTTCGTAAGGCTGAAATTTAAGAGTTGCCCGAGGATATGCCAGTAAATGCGAATTTGAATCCTATTCTGACAACTTTCCGGGTGGGTGTCTGAGGTCAGGTTGGGGTGTACTTCAATTGGGCATTTGATTCGGGATTTTTCCGTCGGGCGGCGTGCGTTGGGGGGACCGGCTTGTGGGATGCCTACGCGGGACCAGCCACGCCACGAACAACACCGCTTTGCGTCCGTCGATGGCCGGCCCGTCGCTGAAGTCGTACTGCAGCCATTGCCCGGGCTCGGTCACCCAGGGCCGGTGCACCCGGTTGTTCCTGGCCTGATATGTGGTCCGTACCTGCGCGACCACCCGGCGGGTTGAGCGCTCGGAGCCCGTATAGCCCATCGCCACGAGTTTGCGGTGGGCGACGTCGACGCGAATGCGCCCTTGGACGCTTCGATCCATTCCTCGATCTTGGGCAGCCACTCATCCGTGACCCTGGCCCGTACCGCCGACTGCTCGGCCGTGCGGCCGGCGTCTCAGGTGATGCTTCAGCCGTGCTCGGAGATGCGCGCATCATTCGCCGCCCCCTCCACCGCCGCCGTCTCCGCCGGAGGATCCACCGGATGATGAACCGGAGTCACTCGTGTCATGGCCGGTGGAGTCAGGATCATTGTGCTTGCCTGCCCCGGAGGAGGCGATGGATGGGTAGGAGCCGGACCCGGTATCGGAGCCGCTGTTGTGCTGTCTGCCGCCCCGCTGTTTGGAGCGATTCGATGCTTTGCTCCTGGACGCGGCGCGAGCCACGGCAAACCCAGCGATAATAACGATGAGGATGCCGATTGCGGGAACGATGATTGTCAGATCCATGGGACGTCCTTTCAGGAGTTGGTGAACTGGTCGCGGATTGCTGCTGTGCGCACTGTAACCCGCGGCCGCATGACGAAGCCCGTTACCGGGGTGTCGGTGACGGGCTTCGTGAGGGTGCTTACCGGTGAACGGGTTTGTCCTCGATCAGCAGGGTCCGCAGGTCCAGGCGGCGCAGTACCCGGTCGACCATTTCCGGGTCCTTGTCCGGTTCGCTACGGGCGGCCAGCACTTCGGCGCGGGCGGCGTCCAGGGCGATCGTCTGGGCTGCCACGAGGGCGTCGTGGCTGTTGAGCCGGTGGGCCTGGTCGGTGCTCGGTAAGTCTCAGTTCCAAGAAACTGAGACGGCCCCGAGTGGTCGGGCTTGTGATGTTCATTCGTTGTGCCAGTGCGGGGGCATTGTCAGATCCGGGGGTAGAAGTGTTGCGCGGCTGCCTCTCGCGGCGTTGAGTTGCGGCTGTGTCAGGTACAGGGCCCTGGACAAGTCAGCGCCTTCGAGCCGTGCGTCCCTGAAGTCTGCGCCGAGCAGGTCCGCACCCGAGAGGTCACTGTCACGCAAATCGGCGGCAATGAGATAGGCGCCTCGGAGATCTGCCCCGCACAGCCGGCGGGATCTGAGATTCCTGCCCATCAGGTCCGCTCCGGGCCTCAGCGCGGACTCCAGATGATCATCACCGGAGGCGAAGTAGGCGGCCCGCACTTCTTCGCTGACATCCATCAGCGTTGACCTCATTTGGGAGTGAAGATCTTGAATATCCAGTGACAGCAACTCCGGCAGCTGCCCACCGACCGCCTGCTCGATCGTGTATCTGAGTTCTGCCGCACGATCTGAGGTGTCGGGATCGAAGGTGCGTGACTGGGCCTCGGCCAGGTGCCAGAGCATCTCATGTAGCTGGCGTGCGGCCTGGAACGCGGAAAACATCTCGTCTTTGATGTCAGGGTGCTCGAGCCAGTTTTTTCCGGCGAAGAGTCCCTGCGATACGCCCTGGCCGGCCCCGAAGCAGTCAAAGACCGTGCAGCCACGAAATCCCCTCGGGCGCAGGCTGTCGTGGATGGTGCAGGAGAAGTCAGGGGCAAGGTTCTGGCAGGCAGAGCCGGCGAGTTTGTCGAGGGCAAAATCCGCCGAACGCGAGAAGCCGAAGGCTGTACAGCAGAGGGCAAAGCAATTACCGCAGTCAGGGCGCAGGGATTGCCGGTCCAGGGCAGGTGAAGAGGGCGCAGGGGAGAGTGCTGCTGTCGTTTTCATGTGATCTTCCAGTGGCGAGTTCGGTGTTGGGCCGGTGAGCCGGGGAACCCCATCTGGGGTTCCCCTGGCGGGCGCACGAAATCACCGCTCCTCTAAGGAACGAACTGGAATCGCTGTAAGGACTGTGGGTCACAGAGAAATATGAAATATCACTGGCATCAGAATACCTGGGCATCCCCGCTGGGCCACTTCAACGACACGTCCCACTCGGCAGCTGACGGCACCGCTACCGCGGACACTGAAGCCGCCAATTCATCCCAGTGGTGACCAACGGTGCAAGAAATGCCGGGAGCGGGGCTGCACCGAAGGTGCAGTCGTCCATAGGACGTGAGCGGCTCTCATCTGACCACCAGAGTTGTGCCCGCGTGTTCGACATTCCGTGCAGACGGCTTCGGAAAATGACAGATGAGACCGGCATGGATCGGCGAATCATGCCGCGTTAGACCCGCCCGGAAAAGTGTCCGTTCAGGGATACTCAAACGGGACAGAATCAAGTCTTGGACGGCATCCGCTGGAGGACAGACTAGCTATTCGGTGTGAATCGCGATTCACAGCTATTCGGCCGCACGCATAATCTCTCGGGGATGGCTGTTACGTAGCGGCACCGGCATATGAGCGGTCTGATCCTGGAGCTGTGAGCGGATTGTATTGTGAGTCGGAGAGCGTTTGCCGTCCTTAATCGAATTGTCAGCGCGTGATCCTCAAGGAGCCGCATGCCGTCGTTGCCACCGCCTCCGGAGGGTCCGGTAAGGGCTGGGCCATCATGGCATGTTCGGCCCGAGGCTGCGGAGCTGGCGGTCGAGATGGGTCCGTTCCCCTCGTCCGCTGTTTTGCGGACTCGGACGGAGGAGTTCGAGGAGCTGCGGCCGCTCTTGTTCTCGATTGCCTACCGCACCCTGGGTAGCGTAAGCGAGGCGGAGGATGCGGTTCAGGAGACGTGGTTGCGCTATGTGTCCTCGGACACGCAGCCGGCGTCGCCGAAGGCGTTCTTGTCGACGGTGGTCACCCGGATCTCGATCAACGTGCTGAAGTCGGCCCGCGTGCGCCGGGAGCAGTACGTTGGTGACTGGTTCCCCGAGCCGTTGCTGGAAGATCCCTACGAGGACCCGGAGCGGTCGGCGGAGCTGGCCGACTCGGTTTCAATGGCGGCGTTGTTGCTTCTGGAGCGGCTCAGTCCGCTCGAGCGGGCAGTCTTCGTGCTGCGGGATGTCTTCGGGTTCGGTTTCGCCGAGATCGCCTCGGCGGTCAATCGGTCGGAGTCCTCCTGTCGTCAGCTCGCCGTGCGGGCCCGCCGCCACATGGACGAGGGTCGTCCACGGTTCGAAGTGGACCGGCGCAAGCGTGAAGAGCTCGCCGCCCGGTTCTTTGAGACGTTCAAGGAAGGTGACATGGACGGGCTGCGCGGGCTCCTCGCCGCCGACGTCCGGTTCCTCAGCGACAGCGGCGGCAAGGCGCCGAGCCTGCCCAGAGGCATCGTGGGGGCAGAGAAGACTGCCAGGCTGCTGGCGTCGGTCTTCCCGCAGCTCGCCGGGATCGGTCTCGTCCTCGAGGCGCACGAGGTCAACGGGCAGCCGGGCGCGCTAACGCGTGATCGGAGAGGCCGGGTGCTGCATGTCATGGTGCTCGACATTCTGGACGGGCAGATCCAAACCATTCGTTCGGTGATCAATCCCGACAAGCTCGAGCACCTCGGGCCGGTTGCGGACGCCTGGGCGATTAAGCAGGAGTACGGGGACGCGAGGCGCCGTTCTCGGCCCGAATGAGTGTTCTTGGCAGTGCTTTCCGCCCTGCTTGTCGGCGGGGGCTCCGCCGATGTCACAAAGCGGGTCGCCGTCTTGTCTCAGGGATGGAAGGTCCTACACGACATCATCACGGAGGGAACACCATGACCAACTTGCCCGGTACTCCTACGCCGCCTCAGACCACTGCGCGGCCGAGAAAGCTCGTATCCGTGTCTGCGGTCAGCATCCTGGCCGCCGCAGCTGTGAATCTCGGCCTCTACGCCATCGGGCGCGCAGCCCACGCCAGTCTCAGGGTGGACCCTGGTGCGGGCCCGCCGAACCACCTGGTCATCGCGCCTGACGTCGCGTGGAAGACGATCCTGCCGCTCGCGCTCGGCGCGCTCGTGCTCGCCCTGGTCGCCCGCCGCTCCCGCCGATGGACGACCGTCATGACGGCCCTCGGCGCCGTCGTTGCCATCGCCTCCGGCGTCTTCGCCTCCCTTGGCGCGCACGACACCTTCACCGGCGTGCTGCTCTTCGGCATGCACACGGTCGGTGGCATCGCGGTCATCGTGATCGGCGCACAAGCCAGACTGAACGTCCCAGCCTGACATCAACGTCGGACCTGTTCGTGACCCCGTATGCCGATCCGCTGCCGGGATGGCTCCTTGCTTGCGGAAGGTTGAGGCCCCGGATGCCGAGCTCAGGTCGCTTTGGACCCGCCCGAGAAAGTGTCCGTTCAAGGATCGGCTTAACGGACGAGGCAACCACCAAACCGAACTGCGAAAACCGCCATTCTGAACCAGCAGTCACACACAAGGCCCGGAACACTCATTCGGACGTGGCGTCGCCGACACTTGCCACGAGCCGGGCGAGGAGGTCGTACACCTTCAGCAGTTCGGCCGTATCCAGACGTGGATGGACGACGCTGGCACCAATGGCGACCAGGTGCGGCACCAGAGCCGCCGCATGGACGCGGTCGTCGTCGCCCAGGGCTTCGGACCATAGCCCGCGGAGGAACCTCAGCCGCGCCGCGTCGATCCGCTCCTGGGCCGCGCATGCTTGCGGATCGGCGATGGCCCAGGCCCGGACCGATCGTTCCGCATCGGTGTCGAGCAGGGCGCCAACCCGGGACGGCAACGCCCGCAGGGCTTCTTCCGCGGCCATGCCCGCCAGAGTGGCCGCCAGTTGCTCCAGGGCGGTGATCTGGTCGCGCTCGTAGCGTTCCAGGAGAGCCCGGCGGTAGTCCGCCATGCCCCGGAAATGATGGTGGAACGAGCCTTTCGTCAGCCCGAGATTGCGGGCCAGCCGGTCAACGCGCAGCCCTGGCTCGCCCTCAGCGGCCAAGGCGGCAAGACCCTGGGTGAGCCAGTCATCGCGCGTCGTCATTCACCCATCCTACCGTTCCATACCGTATGGTACGGTGTGGTCATGGCTGAATTGCCCGATCCTCTGTGGCCGGTGGTTCTGCTGGCTGTGGTGTCCTGCGTTGACGGGCTGCTGTGCCTGAAGCCCGTGGCCTTCATCGCCAAGTGCTTCGAGGACGTCGACTGGCCGCGGCGCCTGTGGTGGATCATGCCGCCGCTCAAGTTCGCCGCTGCGGCCGGTCTAATCGCCGGGATCTGGGTGCCCTACCTGGGCGTGCTTACCTCGGTCGCCATCGTGCTGTATTTCGTTGGCGCCGTTGCCATGCACATCCGTGCCCACGATTTCGGTCGGAACCTCTTCCTGAACGCCGCCGGCATGCTGGCCCTGAGCCTCTTCGTGCTTCTATGGAGCTTCACGTAGGTATGACGCTCGTTCCTCCCGCCGCTACGGAGACCACCGTGGACGGTCTGCGCGCCCTGCGGGCCGGCGTGCCTACCGACAAGGTCCCGCTCGTGCTCGTGCACGGCGGAGGCCCGGACAACAGTGCGATTTCCTGGTTCAAGGTGATGGAACCGCTTTCAGTTGACCGCGTGGTGTGGGCGTTCGATCTGCCCGGATTCGGCGGCAGCAGTGAGATACCTCCCGTCGGCGGTCCGGTCGAGCTTGCGAAGGTGGTGCTGGGCGCGATGGATGCCGCCGGACTTTCCCGCGCCGTCGTCATCGGCGTTTCCATGGGTGGCGACGTGGCCCTCAATGTGGCGCTGGAGGCGCCCCAGCGTGTCGCGGGGCTGATCCTCATCGGGCCTGGAGGATTGGTTCCCGTCCTCAAGGACGCCCGCACTCAGCGCTGGGCGTGGCGGGCCGCCCAGCTGCCGGAATGGCTGCTGGTGCCGATGTCCCGGGTGGCTAACCTTTTCGTCCATCGGGCGCTGCGCGCGATGGTAAGTGATCCCGCGACCCTGCCTGCCGAGGTTATTGACGAGTTCATCACCGAGGCGCGCCGCCCTCGTAGCGGTCTGGCCTACGGCCGCTACAACCAGGCCACCCTCGGGCGGGATCGGATGCTCAACGACCTCACGCCGCGGCTTCGCGAGGTTTCGGCGCCGACCCTCTTCTTCCATGGCGCAGACGACCCCCTGGTGGATCCAAAGCGCTCAGTGCGCGCGGCGGAGACGATGCCCGACGCCAGGCTCGTGCTCGTGCCGGAGTGCGGGCACTGGGCGCAGCTCGAAGCGCACGAACGCTTCATCACCGAGGCCCGCGCTTTCCTTGATCACATCGAGTGATTATTGAAGGCGGTCTGTGACCGCACGGACGGCGGCGGACCCGGAAGTTAGTGGACGTAAGTGTCCGTTGAGGGACGCGCAAACGGGACAGCAGCGAGCAGCTACAGAGCCGGATCACAATCACATTTTCGTCATTCAAGCACGTGCATAAGATCTCGTTCATCCTTGTCGCGGAACAGCACCGGCTTACGGGACGGCCTAACGCAAGGGAATGAACCTTCTCGTTGGAGGGCCAGCCACCGGCACGGCGAGTCTTGGACCACGAGGTGGGGGAGTGGACGTCAGCGGAATGTCCCAGATATAAGGAAATGAGACGTCAAGTTGTACGCGCGGGATCACATGTGGGTGGCTGCGTTCCCCGGGAGCACCAGTGCGGCGCTTCCGGGGACGCGGATGAAACAGTGGTGATCAGGCGGGGAAGGCGTGCTTGCGTGCGGTGATGACGACGATGAGCGCTGCGATCAAGAGTGCGAGGGTTGCCCATGCCAGTGCGGAGGCGCCGAAGCCGCTGAGCAGCAGTCCGCCCACGATCCCTCCGCCGGCGATGCCGATGTTCCAGCCGGTGACCATGACGGACTGGACGATATCGGCCGCCGGTCCGGCCGCGTCGGTGACGGCTGTCTGCAGCAGGCTCGCCGCTCCGCCGAAGGCGAGCCCCCACAGGGCGGCGCTGATGAAGACGGCCGCGGGCAGGGCGGCCAGCAGACCGAGCGCGAGAACTGCCAGCGCGAAGAGAGCTGCGCTGGCGATCATGAGGATTCGCAGATGCCGGTCGATGAAGACGCCGGTGATCCAGATACTCACCAGGGATGCGACGCCGAAGACGAGCAGCACGGCGCTGACGCTCTCGCCCAGGCCCACCGGTGCCAGGAACGATGCGATGTAGGTGTAGAGGACGTTGTGCGCCATCACGTACAGGAGCGTGACAACGACGACCGGAAGGACGCCGGGTACCGAGAAGACCCGGCCAACGGGAGTCCGTTCACCCTTGGCCTGTCCGGCGAAGTCCGGCACGGCCGCCAGTACCCAGACGATCAGCAGCACCGCGGTCAGTGCCATCAGGCCGAAGGTGTAGCGCCAGCCGATCAGGCCGGCAAGCAGTGTTCCGGCAGGGGTGCCGATGGCCAGCGCCACCGGGGTGCCGGCCAGCGCGATGGTGATGGCCCTACCGTGGTGCTCGGGCGAGACCATGCGCCGGGCATACGCGGCCAGGATGCCCCACAGCACCCCGGCGAAAACTCCCGCGATGAACCGGATCACGAGCGTCAGCGCGAAGCTGTCGGATACGGCGGTGGCGATGCTGGTCACGGCGTACCCGGTGACGGCAAGGAGCAGCAGCTTCCGGCGCTGCCACCCCATCGTTGCGCTGATCAGCGGTATGGCACCCGCGATGGAGCCGAGAGCGAATACGGTCACCGTCTGGCCGACGGCCGACTCCGAAACCGCGAGACCGCCGCTCATGGCCGGCAGGATTCCGGCCGGCAGCGTTTCCAGCATGATGGTGATGAACCCGGCGGCTGCGAGGGCCAGCAGCCCGCCCAGGGGAAGACGCCCGGATCGGCCGGTCCGGCCGGGAGCATACTGTTGTGTTTGTGTCATGACCCTACTGTGGATGGTTAACATTAGTGTCAAGGTCAAATTCGGCCCAGACGGCACGGGAAGACGAGGTCACACATGCGCATCGGAGAGCTTGCGAAGCTGACGGACACTCCGCCCCGATCACTGCGCTACTACGAGCAGCAGGAGCTGATCGTGCCCCGGCGCCTGCCCAACGGCTACCGTGAATACGACGAGTACCTGGTCAACCGGGTGAACCAGATCCGCGGACTGATCGACAGCGGTCTGCCCACCAGGATCATCAAACAGATCCTGCCCTGCGTGGACAAGACTCCCGCGATCCACCCCCGCGACGCCACCCCCGAATTGCTGGCCGTCCTTGAGGAGCAGCGTGACCGGATGAACCAACGTATCGACTGCCTCACCCGCAACCGCGACGCCATCAACAACTACATCGAGATCGTCAGCGACACTATTACGAGGTCAACTCCTGCCAGCGCTGCGTAACCACGTCGGCGTAGCGATTCTGCCCGAGGTCCGTTGGAGCGCGTAGTTGACCAGGCTCACGGCGGACCGGTGCGGGCGACTGCTGACATTCAGGTGCACGCGGCTTCTGAAACTGACATTTTTCCCCGGGGAATGGTGCCTGAGCGTCGCGGTGGAGGATGCTCTAACGGGACAGCAGCGAGCCGGGACAGGGCCGGATCGCAATCACGTCCTCGTCATTCAAGCACGTGCATAAGTTCTCGTTCATCCTTGTCGCGGAACAGCACCGGCTTACGGGTCGGATGCCAAAGCCGTCCCTGGCGGGAACCGCATGGTCGCCGTCGCCGCGCTGCGCCAGGACGCCGAAGCCATCTGCGCCGAAGACCGACTGGCAGCACTGTCCTCGCTCTTTACGCCTCCTTGCGGGCAGAATGGGCTCGGAACGGTTTCAACCTGTCGGGAAGGACGCATCAGGTGGGCGCATGGATCGTGCGGGCCGGCAAGCGGGGCGAGA
>NZ_JBNHIC010000070.1:0-15198 GCF_059092905.1 Arthrobacter sp. B0427-1-12
CACCGCAGCCCCGAACATCGGCCCCGACGCCCGCACCATCCTCGACCGGCTACCGCCCATCAACGCACCGGGGCACTAAACCTGTGCAACTCAGGTATCAGCGACCGGTTAGGGGATGCGCCCCGCGGGCACCGCTGGGAGCTGGACCGAGTGCGATTCGGTGCCCCGGAAGGCGCCCATTCGATTGACAAGCAGCGGCGCACTTTGAACTGGACACTGTCATTCGCTCCGACAGGCCATGGGGTTGGCAAGTGCTTCGTTCTCGGACGATGAGTCCCCAGTTAACGTCATACAGCGTCCTCGCCGTTGCCCCGCCTCTGTCCATCCAGCACCATGCTCACAGTGCAGCCTCCAACCTCACCAGTCCTTCCTCGACCGGCGGGCGTTCATCCGACCGTAGGCACAGCCCCCGGGTAGGACAGAAGTTGCGCCGGGAGTAATGGTGCCCACGCATGGAATGGGAACGCAGATCGACCAGCACCACCATCCGTTCGGGGACGGCCGCGACGAAGGGGTGGACCAGCCTGTTGTGAAGGGACGGTCCTGGCAAGACCTGGACGCCTGTGGTCCGGCGGGCCGGGCAGCAGCCTCTGCCCCTCCACCGGCCCGTGCGTGCCCAGCCCTCACCGCAGCAGCTCCGTCCGCACGTAACAAGGGCATCACCGTATACCTGCACCAGATACCGAACCCAGCGGGCAGTTCCATGCGGGCCTTCAGGGCGGGCACCCACAGCGAAGCGCACAGATGCTGGCACGGGGTAGCGACGTCATGGCGGCGAACAGGCTCCTCAGACACAGGGGGTCGAGGTGACGGAGCACGGTTCGGCTAAAGGTGAGGGAACCCTTTGGGGGATGATCGGCAAACGGGCGAGCAGGGGATGAAGATGTTCCCCCGTTTGCTGGTCAGGGCCATGGCAGAGGTCCCGGCTCACCGGTCACAGCGCACCACTCGACAGCGCCGAGGGGATCCCGGCGGCGTCCGCCTGACGGTACCGCCGCGCCTTTGCCAGCAGCTCGTCAGTGTTGCGCGGGGCCAGGGTCAGTGCCTCCTCACCTAGCAGCAATGCTGCCAGTTCGCACAGCTCCGGCCACGCAGCCGCAGCCCGCTCCAACGAGGATCGAGGATGTACAGGGAGACGATGTGCAGCTCGACGTCGCGGTCCATCATTTACAGGACGCCGTCCGTCAGCGCCGGTGCGCTGCCGTCTTCGAGATGCGTGACGGCCAGCCCGCGCCGCTCGTAGGCGTACTTAGTCTGAGCCCACGCCGGCGCCGGAAGGCATTGCCGGTGGTGACGGCGGAGAGTATCCCCCACATTATGCCCAGCCGTCAGGGCTCGCTTCTTGGACAGGTGCTGGTGCAAGAACGGCACCTCCTTCGGTTGCCCACCGCCGGGTCGGTGGATGCACACCGTGGGTTCGTCGCCCCGTTCACATCGAAGTAGATGGTCGGAGGCTTAGCCTGTCCCACCACCACGGCGTGCCGTTCCACTTCTGCCAGGACGGCCGCCACGTGCTCGCGCGGCACACTGCGTCCCGGTGCACAGGAGACGTCATCACCCAGACTCATAACGTCCCCTCCGCCACCGGCCGGATGCATCCGGCCGTTCACATATGCCCACCGAGGAGGGTGAAGCGTTCGACAAGCTCTGTATGCTTCCCGCGCCGTGTCGGTGTCGTAGGTCTGTATGCCGTCGTCGGCAACCTCCTGCGGCTCGCCCTAGACCGACACGCCGTTCACCGCCGCCATCCTCGAGTCGGCGAGATTTTTGCTGAGCGGCGTGGTGATGAAGGCAGCTAGTTCGGTGTTGTCCCGTGCGAGTTCCCCGGCAGTGACCCCGCCGTCCGCGTCGCTCATGGTCGCATCATCGTTCCCGCAGATAGTTCGCCTTGATCGTCACCGGCAGTCCGACGGCATCGGCGGCGCGGCGGACCTGCTCATGCCACTGCGGCGGGCCGCCGGAGAACAGCACCGAGGTGGGGGAGCGGGTCGCTAACAGCCGGACTAACGCATCAGTGAACGCGGACTCGCACAGCACCAGGCCGCGTCCGTCGAGGACCACCGCATCCCCGGCGGTCGGCGCCGCGTCGGCGATCAGCCGGTCGGCCAGTTCACGGGACACCGCGACCCGGGGTAGACGGATCGTGACGGTGCTCGTGGCGCCCAGCGATGCCACCAGGTCATCGTGCAGGCGCTTGGCGTCACGCTGGTACCGCACCACCGTCTCGGAGATGACGTCTCCGTCCCGCCGCAGTTCGACGATATAGTGGCCGTGCACTCCGGGTACCTCCGGCGGCAGGATCCTGACGGTCACGGCAAATATTGCCCGGTCGGTGCGCACACTGGTCCGTGCGAGGACATCCTCTTCCATGGGGCGTGGCTCCCTTCCCGATGCACCGGATCATACGCCCCTCCGCAGAAGGTGCCCGCCCGCCGCCCGCTGCCCGCCGCAGGCGCCGCCCTTTGCCCGAATCAGCCATTAGCGCCGCAAAGCAAGCCGCGTCCGGTCCCCACTCCCAGCAGACCGGCCGTGGGTTCTTTGTCAGGCGCATCCGTTTCTTGCACCTCCACCCGACAATGACTCGCCATACCCTCGGCACGTCTCACCATGGGTGCCACAGGCCGGCTTTCACCACAGTCACCGTGTACCAGTACAGGCAGCGTGCCCACACAGGGGAGCATGATGAATCCGGATGGGGAGTGGCAGAGCACCACTGTCCCTACACCGTGACCGTGTACGGGCACACGCCTCTATGAGTACTCACCGTAGATAGAGAAGACACCATGCCTGGCACAGCCCTACACTCTCACCCGTGTACCGGGGGAGTGCGCTCAGGTCCATGCCCTGACACAGCCAGTTACCGTGCAGCGGGGATGCACCGTGTACCCAGTACAGGCGGAGTGAACGCCCACGGGATCCATGATGAATTCAGACGGGGGAGTGGCAGAGCATCACGTACAAGCAGTCACCACGTACTGATACGGAGCATGCGCCTCTATGAATGACCACCGTGTAAAAGAAGACACCATGCACTGACACAGCCACAGACAGTCACCGTGTACCGGGAAACACCGGATGCACCATGCACCAGCAGAGGTAACACCTGCACACAGTCACACTGTATGGAGCGAGCATCTCCATGGGAGACACCGTGAATCTGCACAGGGATCAATGGAGTCACTACCCTGCAAGCAAGCATGTACCAGTACACGAGTACTCACCTCAGGGCTTTCACCGCTCCGGCTCCATACGCCTTCCACAGCCAGCCGTTCGTACCTCACTGCCTGACTGCTCCAGCCGCATTCCGCCTCCGCTCCGTAAGCGGGCCAACCGTCTCCATGCATCCGGCCTTATCCATTCCGGTCGCTGCGCTCCCTGCATGCACAGCCCGCACGCATTCCGACTACGTTCGTCGTGAAACCCGCCATTGGCCACGGGTCCTTGACTCACCGGTCGTCTGTTCCCCGGCAGTCTCCACACACAGAAGCATCACGGTTCCCTGCGCAGTCATACCGAGACCGGCTCATCATGATTCCCTGGGTACCCATGCTGAATCCCTTGCCAGTGTGCAAGCGCTTCCGCAGTCAACGTCCTCATACAGTCATCGTGGGTCAGTACGGCCCCTATGCTTTGCCCACGCATCCACTGAAGACGGACACCATGCTGATCCACGCAGAGAACCCGGTGATCCATCGCAGCCATGCACTGACACGGCTCTGTCCACAGACGCTTCGCTCCATACCTGCCCATGCAAACCTGACAGGGATTCATCTCTATCCGGTCACCGTGTACCAGCACGACTCAGGACCTATACCGCTTCCACCTATGCAGGCATCGCTCTCCCTACCCAGCGCAGTGTGCTCCATGATGTGGTCCCATTGGCTCCTCTTCACACCGGTTCTCCCGCACCGCCTATGCCACAGCGTCCCTTCTCCCCCGCATGCAGTACACCTGCCGATACAGCCCCACCATCGGCCTGGCCCATGGGAACGACCAGTGGCGGGGGAGTAAATACGCGTCGCTGAGGGGAGTGCCTGCACGTCGGTGTGTGTGGACAATACACGCGGATAACCTCCCCGGACCGGCTCCGTTTCGTTGGATTCACCGACCGGTCTGGCCCACGGGAGTGATCAGTCGTGGTCGAGTAAATACACGTCGCTGAGGGGAGCGATTACACGTCGGTGTGTGGTCAATACACGCGGATAACCTGCCCCCGGACCGGTTCCGCTTCGTTGGATTCACCGGCCTATCCGTACCGAGCCAAGCGGATTCCGGACGGTCCGCTCTGAACCAACCCATGTACAACGACCGGCACATCGCGGCACTGTTATGGGCAGCACGCGCGTACGTTGCGCGAGGGCCGTGCAAGGAGCGTCAGCGACTGGAACGGACCCGAGGACGCCCGACCGGCAAGGAACGGAACGCAGTGCACGCATGAAGGGAATGGAGTACTGGGACACACCCTGGGGAGGTACGAGCGGGACTGTGTCCCGGTGCGGAATGCACTGACATGCTGCACGGAGTGCAGTGACGACTCGCAGGACAGCGAGGAATGAATTCCGGAAGAAGAGGCGATGACGAGGCACGAGGAGTGCAGCTACGGAAGAAATGAAGATGGACCAGATAGGGAGGGCGCGACGCAGGGGCGCTGGACGGGGCATATGGGGCGTACGGGTACCCTGAGAACTTTGTGCCGAAACTAGGATGTAGCAATACGCGCGACGGGGCCGAAAATCGGCCGTAGAACCCGGTGGGTGCGGCTCGGCCGCTGCCGTGTGCCGCTCACGGCAGCGGCCGTTTTTGCCGCCGCATCCATGCCCCGGAGTGTTCTCACTGCACGTTCCCTGATGCCTCGCAGCGCAGCGTTCCTGGGCTGAGCACGGAGGATCAAGAGGGCAAGTGCGTGCCGGCCGCGTGGAGCCGGCCACCGTCTGCTGGCACTGTCACCGAACCGGCAGGGCCGTCCGTCCGGCCGGGCACCGGACCGGTCTCCTGCCGCCCGCAAACCAGAACCGTGTCGCCGGATCGGCCCCTCACCGCCGCTGTATTCGGGAAGCCCTCGGTACGCCGGCATGCCGCCGGCCACCCCTCAGCCCCGGGCTGTTGGTCCTGCTGCCGATCGGCAGTTCGAGGCCGGCGGCAGCGGCACGGACCTGCTTGTGCCCTCTGGGCCTGCCGCCGCAAAACGGCACCGGCCCGGGAACACAGGCGGTGACCAGCCGGACGAACCCGTGGGCGAAACAGGCGTCACTGACCACCGGTGCGCGCACCAGTCCGCCGCCAGTTCCGCGCCGCCGGAAAGCCGCGCATCGTGCACCAGCCTGACCGCCGGCTCGCGGGGGATAGCGACGCGGGGCAGCAGGATCGTCACCGGCTGACTTCGCCGGACTGGGCCTTACGGCCCTAATCCTGCTGATCGATCCCGATACCGCGGTGCTGAGCCGGCTCGTGGTGGCCTTTCCGTTTCCGACAGAAATTTTCATGGCACGCCACGACGGACTGGACTTGTCATGCTGTTCTTCACCCCGCTCATCCTGCTCATGACGCAGCTGCCCCACCCCGGCGACCCCGCACACTGATCATCGACTGCGGCATGGAAACCCTTCTCGGCGCCGCCGTGGGCCTAGCCGTCGTGCCGGCCATCGGGAACCCCGGGCAACACCTGCAAAAGGGATTGCCGTGGACGCGTCGGGACTGCAGCCTTCCTCCGCAGCGCAAGCACCCATCCGCCCAGACCCGGACCATTCAGCGGGCAGCATAGGAGCTGGCCCTGGTCGCCCTAAACGATCCGGCGTTCCTGTACGGCAGCCGTCTGCAGACCCCGGCACAGGACCGGGCTTAACGGTCCACCGGCCGGCCCGTGTACAGCCGGGCCAGGACATTCAGGGCCGTGAGCAGGTCCTCGTCGGAGTCCCGCACGGCCGCAGCAACGTCGATCTCCTGGACATCTTTGCGCAGGTCGTCCACCAACTGTTCCCGGCGCAGCCGTGCCGTATCCTCGGCCACGTGCACCAGTTCGTGCAGGTGTGCCAGGATGTCAGCGATCTCGGCCCGGGTATCGAAGGACAGGTGCGGTGCGGCCGCATCCAGGTCGACGTCACCATGGGCCCAAAGGCGGTGCCCGCCGATGTCAATCCAGTGGCCGGGTGCCCCGTCGGCGCCCACGTCCCTGAAGATGCGCAGCCGCTGAATCTGGTCGCCGTCGGAGCTGAAGGCGTCCGCGGCCGCATCGTAGGCCTGCAGCAGGGCCGGGGAGCGGTCCAGAGTCACTCCGGCCAGTAGAGGGTCGCGGCACAGCGCGGCGAAGAAGGCCAGGGCTTCCTCCCAGGAGGCAGGCTCCTCATCCCCGCCGTCCTCCACCTCGTCGGCCGGCCGGCCGACGTCAGCCGTGTCGTCCCGGGCGCCGCCGGGCCGGCCCACTCCCGAGGCCGCGTTGGTGAGCTCCTCACAGACGGCCGCATGCTCCGTTCCGAGTTTTCCGTTGGCGAGGGCCTGGCCGGACCGGTGGATGACCTGCATGCTGATGGCCGCCGCCCGCAGCCACCGGGCATCCTCCCGGGGAAAGCCGGCCAGTAAGGCGTCCGGATTGTCGATAACCTCCCGGTACCGGGCGGTGCGGCCGTCGATCTCCAGCCAGTAGCTGAAGTCCGCATCCATGCCCGCCTTGTATCGTGTCATCGAGGCCGGGTCGGCCGGATCGGGCAGGATGGTGTCCCCCAGCTCAGGATCCGGGCCGTGCCAGAGCCTGAGCACGTGCGGGACGTCTCGGGAATCGACAGTGACAGCGGTTGCTTCCATCCAGCTGTGCCCGTCCCTGACCACCTGCTCGAAGCGGATGTTCGACAGGGACGTGTCCCGGCACAGCCGGGCGAACGACTCCACGGTCAGCTGCTCAAACAGCCTGCCGCCGAACCCCTCGGGTGAACCCATGAGACCTGCCTCCGTCGATCTGCCGTGCAGACGATGGTACACAGTTGCCCCGGTCTGGCTTCCTGCACGGACGGGTTGGGATCTTTTTGTGAGAGGATTCCGGCCGGTCAGAGCATGTGCCGAAGGGGGCCGGGCGGAGCCTGGCCATGACGGCTAGTCCAGTGTCTCAAAAGCAAAAACACGCTGCGCTGGGTGGCTCCGGCCGGCGGGGCATCCGTGACAGCCGATCCGCGGCCGCAGTTCGATCCGAAGGCATTCACCGCCTCGCAGGAAACCATCTACATCCTCTCCAAGGAGGGCGCCGGTACCGCCGCCCCGCTGACGACCGCGCTGACCGTCGCCATCGCTGAAGCGATGGAGGAACGGGCCGAGCGGTGCGGCGGACGGCTGCCCGTTCCCGGGCTCTTTGCCTTGGACGAGCTGGCCAACGTGGTCCGCTGGGTGGGTCTGCCGAACCAGTTCAGCCACTACGGCTCCAAGGGCCTGATCGTCATGGCGATCCTGCGCGATGTGCGCGAGGAACCGTGCAGGGCGGCCCCTCGCACTCACCCGATGACGAAGACGAAACCGTGACGGTCCAACGCGGCCAGGGGTATCCGTGTCAGGATCAGTTATGGCCCATCGACTGATGCTGCTCGATACTGCGTCGCTGTACTTTCGCGCCTTCTACGGCGTGCCCGACACGCTCCGCCGCGCTGACGGCACGCCGGTGAACGCCGTTCGCGGCCTGCTCGACATGATCGCGCGGCTCATAACCGACTACCACCCGACGCATCTCGTTGCGTGCTGGGATGACGATTGGCGTCCGCAGTGGCGGGTCCACCTCATCCCAACCTACAAGTCGCATCGAGTCGCAGAGGCCGTGTCAGATGCCCCCGACGTGGAAGTCATGCCGGACACGCTCGAGGCACAGGTTCCGATGATCCTCCGGGTGCTCGACCTCGCCGGCATCGCCGTCGTGGGGGCTGCAGAGCATGAGGCAGACGACGTCGTCGGCAGCTACGCCAGTCACGCCGAGCTTCCGGTCGACGTGGTGACGGGCGACCGTGACCTCTTCCAGGTCGTCGATGACGACCGTCAGGTGCGGGTGCTCTACACCGCGCGCGGCATGAAGAACCTCGAAGTCATGACGGAGGCGGTCGTCGTCGGCAAGTACCGTGTGCTACCCGGGCAGTACGCCGACTTCGCGACCCTCCGCGGCGACACCTCCGATGGACTACCGGGCGTCGCCGGCATCGGCGAGAAGACCGCCGCGTCGCTGATCGGAGAGTACGGCACGCTCGACGGGCTGCTCGCGGCGGTCACGGACGCTGACAGCGGGCTGTCCGCATCCATGCGGTCGAAGCTGGCCGCCGCCACCGACTACCTCAAGGCCGCGCCCGCCGTAGTGAAGATCGTGCGCGACCTCGAGCTGCCGACCCTTGAGGAGGCGGGCGCGCAGCTGCACCCTCTCCTCAGCGATTCGCGCGCCGAACTCGAACGTCTCGCCGCAGAGTGGAACCTCGGCGGCTCGGTCAGACGACTCCTCGAAGCACTCGACCTACGTCATTGAGGGAGAACTCCCGCTGCCACAAGCGAAAGACCTGCACCGGAAGCGATCCGGCGGACACTGCCGGACGTCGCCGCATTCGCATTTAATGCGATTCGCCGTACTCAAGGCGACATATGCGCCGTTATCGGTGTTGAGGGTGGCGTCTTCCTGATGGCCAATTGATACTCAATGCTTCGGCACATGCTCTGGGAAGGCGGTATCGGGCTTCAGCGTCCTGGGATGGTCCGGGCCGGCGGATAGGGTTGGATTATGGCCGGCCGTGAGATTGCTCTTCCCGATGATTACCAGGATCTGCTGCAGGTTTTGAAGGAGCGGGTGCGCGCTGCTCGGGCGCAGGCTGTGCGGACGGTCAATACCCAGTTGATTGGACTGTACTGGTCGATCGGCCGGGATATTCTGGCCCGGCAGGAGGCTCAGGGGTGGGGAAGCGGGGTTATTGCCCGGTTGGCCGAGGATCTGCGTGCCGAGTTTCCGCAGATGAAGGGCTTTTCCCGCAGAAACCTGCAGTACATGGCCACCGTCGCCCGGGTGTGGCCGGAACCAATTGCGCAGCAGCCTGCTGCGCAATTGCCCTGGGGCCATCTCATGGTCCTGGTGGACAAGCTCAGCGACCGTAAGGCGCTGGACTGGTACGCTGCTGCGGCCGTTGAGTACGGGTGGTCCCGGAACGTGCTGTTGAACATGATTATGGGCCAGGCGATGGAGCGGACGGGGTCCGCACCGTCGAATTTTGCGCAGGTGCTGCCGGCTCCGGGGTCGGAGCTGGCGCAGCAGGCGGCGAAGGACCCTTATAACTTTGAGTTCCTGGGCCTGACCGGGGAGGTTGCCGAGCGGGATCTGGAGCAGCGGCTGACCGACCGGATCGTCGAGACCCTCCGTGAACTCGGGCCGGGTTTCGCGTTCGTGGGCCGGCAGGTGCATCTGGAGGTCGGCGGCGACGATTTCTATATCGATCTGCTGTTCTTCCATGTTGAGCAGCTGCGCTATTACGTGTTCGAGCTGAAGACCGGACGGTTCCAGCCCGAGTACGCGGGCAAGCTGAACTTTTACGTCGCGGTGGTCGATGATCTGATGAAGCGGGACTTCCACAACGAGACGGTCGGGATCCTGATCTGCGGCAGCAAGAACGAGCACACCGTCCGCTACGCTCTGGGCCGGGCGACCTCGCCAATGGCGGTTTCTGCGTATACGTATGAGCAGCTTCCGGCCGAGGACAAGGCGCTGGTGCCGGGGGAGGACCGGCTTACCGCAGCCCTGGACCGGCTCCCCGACGACGGCTCCTAAAGGAAACGGACCGGAACCGCGGATGTAAATCATTGGCCCCCATGACGAGGCGCCCCGGGCACAGAGCCTTTAAAAACTGCCGCATCTTTCATATGCGCTGTTATCGGCAGTCTGGCAGCCGTTGGCGGTGGGGGGGGTTAGCCGGTGGTGGAACGGGTCCCGGGATGAGTGCTTGGGGGTGGTTCCAGCCCTGCATGCCCGAAAGGTGCGGCGGATTCCGTTGCGGGTCTTAGGCGGTCTGCTCGCGGGTGAGGCCGAAGGGCACGGTCTCACTCAGTTCCAGGATGTAGCGGCCGGCGGCGTGCCGGGTGGCGAGAATCCCGCGCCGGTCCCCGCGCAGGGCCCGGTGCTGCAGTGTCCGGGCGGCCTTCTCCAGCAGCCGGTTGGCTTCGTCGGTCGTGGTCGCGGTGACCTCGATGCGCGGTGAAGAGATGGTCTCGGTCATGGGAAGGTCCTTTCGATGAAGCGGCCCCTGTAGAGGGAAGGCAGGGCCGCCGGGACTGCGGTGTTGTCCGGGGTGGATTGGTTCTGCGCCGGTGACGACACGGCGGGCCTGGAATTTCAGGGAGAGCCGGCTTCAGCCTCCCGGTGGCCGCGGCTCAGGTTCTTCAGGCGGCGAGGGCACCTTCGGGGGCGGCCGGTACTGCTTCTGCGGCTTCCAGGGGTGCGAGCAGCAGCCTGTACTGGACGGGGGTCAGCAGGTGGGGGTGGTCCAGGGCGAGCTGGGCCAGGTGCAGGGCGGCGACCATCCAGTAGGTTCCGGCGAGGGTTCCCATGGTGGCGGTGACCATCGAGCGGATGGCGGCGGCGTCGACGGTGGGGAAGCGAGCGGCCAGGGCGGCCCGGGCGGCGGCGTGGTCGACGTGCTGCTGGACTTTGCGGTCGCGGGCGGCCAGGGCATGGAGCTGGCCGGTGGTCCAGGCACGGCCCAGGACCCGGTGTTCCTGGGGCCGTTCCCCCGCTGGGGTCACGGCTTCGGGGGCGATGGCATCAGTGATAACAGACATGAATCTTCTCTTGGGTGGATGTGGCGGCGGTCACTGCAACCAATAAACCACAAGACAAGGGTTTTAGCAATAAGGTTTGAAGTTATATGTTTTGCGGGCAGTCCGGCAACGGAGGGACAGAACCTAGTTTTTAGTGTTTAAATGACAGGGTGGGTGTTCTGGACGACAGAGTGTTCCCGTACGGGGTCGGACGGGTTAACGGTGAGGATGCCTCCGGCCTGGCGGGCACGGTGGTCCAGCAGCTGGAGATGGCCTTGACCGTGGGGCTGCTCAGTGACGGGGACCGGCTTCCGTCCGAGGTGGAACTGGCCGCGCAGATGGGCGTTTCGACCGTTACTCTGCGTCAGGCCCTGACGATACTGCGGAACAGGGGAATCATTGAAACCCGGCGGGGCCGCGGCGGCGGAAGCTTTATCCGGGACGCCAGCGGTTTCAGCCGTTCCGAGCTGGAGGCGCAGCTGCGGGCCAGGAGCGTGGAAGAGCTGAGGGACCTGGGGGATGCCTGCGCCTCCGCCGCCGGTTCCGCCGCGCGTCTGGCGGCACTGCGTGCCCTGCCCGCGGAGGTGGAGCGGCTGGAGGGGCTTGCCCGTGAGTTTTCGCTGGCCCAGGGCTCCGATGCGTGCCGCAGGGCCGACAGCCGCTTCCATATCGGGCTCGGCTATGCCGCCCAGTCGCCGCGGCTGACCGCGCTCATCGTTCAAATGCAGGCAGAATTCGCCCCGCTGCTGTGGGCGCCCGGATCTGCGCTATCCGGCGAAGCGCTATCCGCCGAAGCGATAGCCGCGGACGCCGTCCGCGAGCACGCGCTTATTGTCGAGGCAGTCCGGGCCCGGGACGCCGGGGGGGCACAGACCCGTGCCGTGGCCCATTGCGAGCGTGAGGCCCGTACACTGATCGAGCGGCATCTGAGGTTGGCGGCGGCGTGACTGGAGGTTGAGGCCGATGACGGCCCGGCGTGAGGAACTGCAGCGGATAGCGGCTGCTGTCGGGGCGTACCTGGAGGGGACGCTGGCGGATCTGCGTTCCCTTAGTGCTGCTGCCCGCCTCCGGCTGGAGGCGGTCGAGAGCAGCGGGCGACGGCCCTCGCGGGCGGATCTGTCTGCCTTCCGTGAGGACCTGCAGGCACGCCTGCTTCGCCCGGAACACTCCATGGACGGAATGGGCCTGGCAGCAGCACCAGGGTATTTGAGTGACAGCCCCTACTGGCTGGAGTGGTGGCGCTACGACAGGCGGGGCCAGCTGGAATTCGTTGCCTACCAGCTGAACCCGCAGAAGGACAATTTCTACGATTACCCAACACGGCGGTGGTACGCCTCCTCGGCAGCAACGGGCACCGTCAGCGTTACCGGCCCCTACGTCGATGTCGGCGGAACGAATGCTTATACCGTCACCGCATGCGTTCCGGTCATGACCGCACGGGGACTGGCCGCCCTCGCCGGCGCCGATGTTGCCGCGGCCCATTTTGAGCGTTTCCTCCTCGGCGGGGGCATGGAGGACCAGGTGGTGCTCGTCACCGCCGAGCTGCGGGTGATCGCCTCCAACAGCGCCCACTACCTGCCCGGTGATCTTCTTACCGCAGAGCAGATCCGGTCCTGGCCCCGGGTCCCGGTGCCGGTGGACGTGCCGGCTGAGACAGGGGCATGGCAGGTGACATCGCCGGCCTAGCCGGCAAGGACACCGCTGCCGGCCGGTGACCGAAAGCGGGGTGCATATCCGCAAAAAGCCGCGCGCTATCACCGACGGACTCATCGTCATCGGCGGCGTAGTCCTGGCCAACGAACAGGCCTTCACCCGCACCGCCCCGGTCTCCCGTATCCTGCCGACACCTCATCATCACGCCAATTACCACCGGACGTGGCGCTCGGAGTTCTAGTATTGGTCCTATTGCAGACAGGAGCCAGGATCATGGTCAATGAAGGCAAAGACGCAGCCGCGGACCGGGAGGCGATGGCCGCCGCCGAACATCATCACGGGCAGATGCTGGTCCGGCTCCGGACGCTGGCGGATACCCTGGCCGAGGCTGTCGGCCGCGGTGATGGAACGGAGGCCCATGACGCCCACGCGGCGCTGCAGGAGTGGTGCGAGAACGAACTGCTCCCCCATGCCCTGGCCGAAGAAAAGTTCCTCTACGAACTGGTCCAGGACCGGCCGGAAGCCGGCATGCTGGTCACCGGCATGCTGATTGAACACCGGGCCATTGTCTCCGCACTGGATCGGCTGCGCGGCGCGCAGGGCGTCCAGGCCGCCGCCCAGGCCAAGGTGCTGGAAGCACTGTTCTGCCTGCACCTGGAAAAGCAGAACACCCTCCTGCTGCCGTTCATTGTGGAGCAGCCGGATGTGTCCCTGCTCAGCGCGGTCCAGGGCCTGCATGAGCTGACCGGCGAACTGCACCCGGCCGGTGGGCCCGCGCATACCACCACTGAGGGCCGACTGGACTGAGCGGGGGCTCCAGCTGGGGCCTGGAAAGCCAGGACCCGCGGTGATGGGGCAGGGAAGACGGACAGCGCAATGATCGTCCTCTGCCGGGCTGGCGTCCTGTGGAATCGGTTGGTCATTTCTAAGCAATCAGGGGCACGCCGGGGCGGTTCGTGGTGACGCCGGGTTTTTGTCCACGTAGATCCGTTCCGCGGGGAGGCAAATCCCGGTCTTGCAGCTGCGCGCCGCAAGTAGATCGGCGCTTTGTGTATCTGATTCCCTCTCATATGCGCTGTCATCGGTGACTGAATAAGACATCCTTCGGCGTCACACGGCATTCGCACACGGGGGAGGTTCTTCGGCGTGCCGGCAGCCGGAGCCAGGGCGCCGTCCTCGGATTTGATGATGCGGCCGCAAAGCCTGGCTCCTGCGTTTCCCTCCGCATCAGGTCACTCGCTCAGGCCGGCCGCAGGGCGCGAGGGACCAACAGCCGGCGGCGGTCCGCCTCAGGTGTTGTCTGTCTCGGCTTCCGGCGCGGACCCCGACTCGGGCTCGGGCTCGGGTTGGGGTTCGGGGGGCGGTGCACCACCCTCGCCTTTCCACCTGTGCAGCTGTTGCTCCGGCACTTCACCGGTGTCCGATGTCCCGGTCTGGTCCGGCTCGTTTCCTGTCGACTCGTCCATGCCCAAACTGTATGCCGTCCCCGACGGGCCAACAAGGCCCGTAACCACACCGGGCGAAGGCAGCAGTGTCGGAAGCATCAGGGCGCGGGACGGTGTGCCGCAGGGTCCAGGTCACGGGTTCCCCGGCGGGGTGGAGAAAGTGCCATATAGCGACATATGCGCTGTTATCGGTGTTCGTTGTCCGCAGCGGCTTCGGTCAGGAGGTCAGGGAGTAGCGTTGTGAGCTGAATTTTGCGGTGATTTGCTTTTACCGGCACTGCCGGATTGCGTAATGTTCGAGCGGGGAAATCATTTGCACTATTGAGGAGTTACGCCGCATGGCCCAGCAGGTAAAGATTGTCCTGGTTTCCGATCTGGACGGCGGTCCGGCCGACGAAACGGTGCAATTCGGTCTTGACGGCACCAGTTATTAAATCGACCTTTCCGCCGGTGATGCCGCTGCATTATGCGATGCCTTCAAGCGGTATGTGAAGGCCGGACGCAAGGTCCCGGCGCCCGCCTCCGTGCGCGGCAGGGCCCGCTCTGCGACAGCGGGAACCAGGGGCGAGGACACCCGGAGAATCCGTGAATGGGCGAAAGAAAACGGCTACAGCGATTCCGAACGGGGACGCATCTCCTCCCAAGTTGCTGAGGCCTACCGAAAGGCCGTTGCCTGACCCAAAGCAGGGAAGACCGTCCGTCACGGATTTCTCTTTTACGCAGGAAAAAGACCGGAGCCGGGAATATACGCACATTCCCGGCTCCGGCCTTTTAACGGAAAAGTCCTGCTGCCGGTGCTTTCCTCCAATCCAGCCGTGCAGACCGTCGGTACCGTTGTTTTCGCCTGCGGATCGTGTTTGCCGGGTCAGGGCGGCCTGTGCGTAGGGTGCACGGGTGCCGGCAGCGGGCCGTTCTTCCGGCCCGGTTGCCTGTTGGGGTTCATCGTCTGGCGCCGGTTCCTGGTCCGCTGCTGCGGAATGTTTGATGTCCCGGGCCATCGCGAGCAGTTCGCTGCGGCTGATCCTGCTGAGCAGTGCGGATTCATAGCGATTACCAGGCGGGCGTAGGACGGCGGCATACCGTTTTTCAGGTATGCCGCCGCCGTCCGGACCGGCCGGTCAGGAACGGGCCCGGATGCCGTGGTTAAGAGTCGGACTCGTGCCGGCTGCCGGATTTAGCCAGGCCGCGGGCGATCATGTAACCGATGGTCAGCCAGGTGATGTACTGCATCGCCTGGTTGGCGTCGAACATATCGCCGGCATTCTCGTCGCCGTTCTCGCCCACCACTATCGCGGTGATGATCGTGCCCAGGACCGCGGCGAGGTAAACGATGAGTTCGGTGGTCTTC
>NZ_JBNHIC010000071.1:0-14708 GCF_059092905.1 Arthrobacter sp. B0427-1-12
CTGCATAAGACCAGTCTTAACCACTGAGCGGACGAGTCCAGCAGGCGCGCCTTAAACTCCCCAAGTTACAGAAGCAATTTGTTCAGCGGCCTCCTAGGGAAACCTTGCGCACTCAAGCAACCGCTCCAGGCGGCGGGGTCCGCCGGCCGCGGCGCGGTAAACTCGTGTGCATGCCCCGGGGTTCGTCAGCGAACCTCGGGTATTCGTGCTGCGGGCAATCATGAAGGAGAACCGGGACCATGAGCCTGAACGGACTGCGGGCCGTCCTTGCCGACGACGCTTCCTACGCGAGGGTCCGGGCCCAGGCCGCCCGGCCCGCGGACGAACGCAACGAGGATTTCCAGATCGGCGCGCCCACCGGCCTGCGCGCGGCGCTGATCGCCGAGATGGCGGACGGGCTGGCCGGGGACGGCGCCGCGCCGCCGGTGGTCCTGGCCGTCACGGCCACGGAACGCGAAACCGAGGACCTGGCCGCCGCGCTGCGCGGCTACCTGCCGGACGGGGCGATCGAGGAATTCCCCGCCTGGGAAACCCTGCCGCATGAGCGGCTTTCGCCGCGTTCGGATACCGTCGGTCGCCGCATTTCCGTCCTCCGCCGCATCAAGCATCCCGGAACCCGCCCGGAGCCGCTGCGTGTCGTCGTCGCACCCGTGCGTGCGGTGCTGCAGCCGCTGGTCGCCGGACTGGGCGACCTGGTTCCCGTCTCCCTGCGGGTCGGCGACGAAAAGCCGTTCGACGACGTCATCCGCGCCCTCGCCGACGCCGCCTACGCCCGCGTGGACATGGTGACCCGGCGCGGCGAATTTGCCGTCCGCGGCGGCATCCTCGATGTCTTCCCGCCCACCGAGGACCATCCGGTCCGCATCGAATTCTTCGGCGACGAGGTGGACCAGATGCGCTGGTTCGCGGTCGCGGACCAGCGCTCGCTGACCGGGCCGAACGTCAAGCACCCGTCCGAACTCTACGCCCCGCCGTGCCGCGAACTGCTGATCACCCCGGCCGTGATGTCCCGTGCCGCGAAGCTGCAGCCGCGCATGCCGGCGGCCGCCTCCATGCTGGAGAAGATCGCCGGCGGGATCGCGGTGGAAGGCATGGAATCGCTGGCGCCGGTGCTGGTGGATGCCATGGTGCCGTTCCTGGGCGAGCTGCCGGCCGGCTCCATCAGTGTGCTGGTCGAACCGGAAAAGGTGCGTTCGCGGGCCCACGACCTGGCCGCGACGAACGAGGAATTCCTCGCCGCGGCGTGGGCCACCGCCTCCGAGGGCGGTGCGGCGCCGGTGGATCTGTCCCAGGCGCTCGACGGCGGCGACGGCTCCGACGGCATCAGCGCCAGCCTGGACGCGGCCAGTTTCCGCTCGCTCACCGAGACCCGCTCCACCGCGCTGGGCCACGGCATCTCCTGGTGGTCCATCACCTCACTGGGCACCGACGACGAACTGGTGCTGGACATCGACACGCTGACCATCCATGCCCGCGAACCCCGCGGCTACCAGGGCGATGTCGGGGAGATGATGGATTTCATCGGCGGCCGCATGAAGGACCAGTGGCGCCTGGTGGTGGTCACCGACGGTCCCGGCCCCGCCCAGCGCCTGGCCGAACTCTTCCACGACGCGGACATCCCCGCCGCCCGCATCGACACGCTGGACCGCGAACCGCAGCCGGGCATCGTGGAAATTACGACGGCGCCTGCCGGACGCGGCTTCGTGCTGGACGGCCTCAAGCTGGGGCTGCTCACGGAGGCGGACCTGCTGGGCCGCGCCAGCGCCCGCTCCACCAAGGACATGCAGCGGATGCCGTCCAAGCGCCGCAACGCCGTCGATCCCCTGACCCTGGTCGAGGGGGACTTCGTGGTGCACGAGCAGCACGGCATTGCCAAGTTCGTCGAGCTCATCCAGCGCGCCAGCGGCGCCGGGCCCACCAAGACCGTGCGTGACTATATGGTGCTGGAGTATGCCCCGGCCAAGCGCGGTGCGCCGGGGGACCGGCTGTTCGTGCCCACCGACCAGTTGGACCAGGTGACCCGCTACGTGGGCGGGGACACGCCGTCGTTGTCCAAGATGGGCGGCGCGGACTGGGCGAGCACCAAGTCCAAGGCGCGCAAGGCGGTCAGGGAGATCGCCGGCGAACTGATCCGGCTGTATTCGGCGCGGATGGCTTCCCGCGGGCACGCCTTCGCACCGGACACCCCGTGGCAGCGCGAGCTGGAGGAGGCGTTCCCGTACGTGGAGACGCCGGACCAGCTGACCACCATCAACGAGGTCAAGGCGGACATGGAGCGGGAGATCCCGATGGACCGCCTGGTCTCCGGCGACGTGGGCTACGGCAAGACCGAGATCGCGGTGCGCGCCGCGTTCAAGGCGGTGCAGGACGGCAAGCAGGTAGCTGTGCTGGTGCCCACCACGCTGCTGGCCCAGCAGCACTACGAAACCTTCACCGAGCGCTTCTCCGGTTTCCCGGTCCGCGTCCAGCCGCTGTCCCGCTTCCAGACCGGCAAGGAAGCGAAGGAGACGGTGGAGGACCTGAAGAACGGGATTGTCGACGTCGTCATCGGCACCCACAGGCTGCTGTCCAAGGAGGTCGAGTTCAAGGACCTGGGCCTGGTGATCGTGGACGAGGAGCAGCGCTTCGGCGTCGAGCACAAGGAAGCGCTCAAGAAGATGCGCACCAACGTGGACGTGCTGGCCATGTCCGCGACCCCGATTCCGCGCACCCTGGAGATGTCCCTGACCGGCATCCGCGAAACCTCCACGCTGGCCACCCCGCCGGAGGAACGGCACCCGGTGCTGACCTATGTGGGCCCGTACACGGACAAGCAGACCTCCGCGGCGATCCGGCGCGAGCTGATGCGCGAAGGCCAGGTGTTCTTTGTGCACAACCGCGTCTCCTCGATCGAAAAGATGGCCGCGCAGATCCGGGAACTGGTGCCGGAGGCGCGCGTGGAGGTGGCGCACGGGCAGATGTCCGAGCACCGGCTGGAGCAGATCATCGTGGACTTCTGGGAGAAGCGTTTCGACGTGCTGGTCTGCACCACCATCATCGAAACCGGTCTGGACATCTCCAACGCCAACACGCTGATCGTGGACCGGGCGGACTCCTACGGCCTGTCCCAGCTGCACCAGCTGCGCGGCCGGGTGGGCCGCGGCCGCGAACGGGCCTACGCCTACTTCCTGTATCCGGCGGAAAAACCCCTGGGCGAGGTGGCGCTGGAGCGGCTCAAGGCCGTCGCCGCGCACAACGAGCTGGGCGCCGGCATGCAGCTGGCCCTGAAGGACCTGGAGATCCGCGGGGCCGGCAACCTGCTGGGCGGCGAGCAGTCCGGCCACATCCAGGGCGTCGGGTTCGACCTCTACATCCGGCTGGTCGGTGAGGCAGTGGCGTCTTTCCGCGGGGAGGCGGAGGAAAAGGCCGCGGAGATGAAGATCGAACTGCCCATCAACGCCCATCTGCCGCACGATTACGTGCCGGGGGAGCGGCTGCGGCTGGAGGCCTACCGCAAGCTGGCCGCGGCACTGACCCACGAGGCCATCGACGAGGTGGTGGAGGAACTGACGGACCGCTACGGCGAACCGCCGCTGCCGGTGCAGAACCTGGTGGCCGTGGCCCGCTTCCGCGTGGGCGCCCGCCAGGTGGGCCTGACGGACGTGGCGCTGCAAGGCAACTTCATCAAGTTCGCTCCGGCCAACCTGCCCGAATCCAAGCAGATGCGCCTGGCCCGGATGTACCCGGGGTCGTCGGTCAAGCCGGCACTGAACGCGGTGCTGATTCCTAAGCCCAAGACCTCCCGCATCGGCGGCCGGGACCTGGCGGACGAGGCCATCCTGCAGTGGGCCCAGCAGGTCATCGACGCGATCTTCAAGGAGTGAGTGGTGGCTGCCGCTCCGGACACCGAGCGCCCGCTGGCCGGGACTGACAGCGAAAGCCGCGCCGCCAAAGCCATCCATGACCGGCTGCAGGCGATGGCGGTGCTCAGCGCCCGGCGCCTGCGCGCGGACAGTGTGGAGAAGGGGTCCTCGCTGTACCTGCTCGACGAGAGGTTCGCATCCTCGCGCAGCGTCAGCAGGCTGGTCCGGCAGTCCCTCACCGCTGCGATGGACAATCTGCAGGCGCTGAACCGGCTGCTCTTCGTCACCGCGGCTAACGGGGAGCTCCGCTACCGGACCCACACGCATGCGCCGTACGGCCTGGTCCGGACCATCATTGAATGCACGACGACGGTCCTGTGGGCTTTGCTGCCGGAGGACGGGCAGGAACGCGCCCGCCGGTCCCTGGTCCTGATTGCCCGGGAGGTGTTCAACGCCGCCTCCTTCTGGGACGCCTACCTGGCCGAATTCCACCCGGACCGCCACGCGGCCGTGATGGAAACCTTCGATGCCCTCCGGCGGGCGGTCAACGCCTCGGCCCAGGAGCTGGAGCCGGCCACGCCGATGTTCCGGCTCAAAGGCGACGGCAGCTGGGGGTATGCGACCAAGAACCGCACCCAGACCTCCATCCTCACCGACCTGCGCAGCTGCCCGGACATGCCGGAGGGCCTGATGTACGCGTGGCAGTTCTGCAGCGGCTACTCGCACGGCCTCGAATGGACCTCTGCGGACGGGTTTGTGGACGGGTTTGTTGACGGTGTTGCTGCGGAGGCAGCCGGCGGTCCGGTTGCCGATGGAGGCCCTGTGCCCATGAACCAGGCCATGCTCCGCACCGGCACGATGGAACAGCTGCGGTACCTGTGCGACGTGGCCTTCGATCTTGTACCCCGGGCCTGGGAGATCTTCGACCTGCGGCGCCGTCCCTGGCCGCTGCCGTGACAGGTAGCCGTGACAGCTGGCCACGGTACCTGGCCATGGCAGCGAGCCGTGAGGGCTAGCATGGGAGGCATTGGCTTGAACCGGAAACCTGGATCGGACGAAGGAGCGGAATGTTCGCGCTGGTAAGGCATGGAGAAACGGATTGGAACCTTCAGCGTCGGCTGCAGGGCCGCACGGACAACCCGCTGAATGAAACCGGCCGCGGCCACGCCCGGCAGGCAGCGGCGGAACTGCGTGCCGACGAGTGGGACGGCATCCTGTCCTCACCGCTGCTGCGCGCCGTCCAGACCGCCCGGATCATTGCCGAGGAACTGGACGTGCCCTACCTGGGTTCCGTCGAGCAGCTGATTGAGCGCGACTTCGGCCGCGATGAAGGCCGGGTCGTGGCGCCCGGGGAGAAGCTGCCGCTGGACGATGCGGAGCCCGAGGCCGAGGTGGCCAGGCGCGGAATCGAGGCCCTCGCGGACCTGTCCACCCAGTACGAGGGCCGCCGCGTCATCGTCGTCGCCCACGGAACGCTGATCCGGCTGACCCTGACCGAGCTGCTGGGCCGCCCGGTCGAGCACATCCTCAACGGCCAGGTAATCCGCCACGAGCCGGTCGCCGCCGTCGTGCGCTAACCCCGCACCCCTCGGTGAGTCAGCGCGAAACGCTCGTCTGAGGCTCCATTCGTGCGCGGGCTGCTGAGTCATCGGGGGTGGGGGTCAGCCAGGCCGGGGCGGCGAAGAGCCATCCGGCATCCAGCCGGCGGGCCAGCAGCCAGACGGCCAGCGGAACCAGGACACTGACGACCGTACCGACCACCAGGTGCGTAGCCGGCGTCGTGATCCCCAGACCCGTCAGCGTATTCCGGGTTGCGGCGACGGCCAGGCTGTGCGCCAGGAAGATCTCCATGGACCGCTGCCCGGTGAAGGCCAGCAGGGGTCCGACGGTGCGGACGCGGGACAGCAGCCGGGAGACAGCAATCACAGCAGCCGCGGAGGCGTACGCGGCCACGAAGCCGGCGGCGACCGAGAGGACCGTGCGGTCGTTCCCGCCGATGGTGGGCGGGGTGGCCCCCGCCAGCAGCAGTCCCAGGTACAGCGCCAGTCCCGCGCCGAAGACCACTCCGGTCCGTGCCGGCGTCAGCGCGGCCACCGCGGCGGTGAACGGTCCTGCCCCGATCACGACGCCGGCGAAAAAGAAGACGGTCAGTCCGAAGCCCTGCGTTCCGATCACCTGTCCGTTGACCGCCCACAGTGCCAGGGACAGGCCGAGCGCGCCGCCTAGTCCAAGGAAGGTGCGGCTGCGCGATTCCCAGGGCCTGGTGATGACGGCCAGCAGCGTCATGCAGATCAGCCAGGGCAGGAACCAGTACTGGTCCTTCGGCACCCAGAATTCCAGCACATCATGGAGGGGCTTTTCGAGATCGAGCCTGCCGGCCAGCGCCGGACCCAGCAGGCCGGTGAGGAAGGTCCACAGCAGATACAGGTAGGTGAAGGACGCCACACGCTGGCGCAGGTACGTCGGCGCTCCTGCTTTCCCCACCCCAGACCGTACGAACAGGCCTGCCAGGAACGCGAAGATGGTCAGGTGGAACATGTAGATTCCGCGGTCGCTGAGCAGGAAGGCGGCGTCCTTGCCGATAAGCCCGACGTCGGTCAGTCCCCGCAGGACGTGTCCGGCAACGATGGCGATGATCGCCAGGCCGCGGGCGATGTCAATGGTCGGATCGCGTGTCCTGTTTGTGTGCATGTAAGCACCTCCTTGGACAGCCACCGTAGGAAAGACAGCAGGTAGATTGCAAAACGATAACGGTCCCGCAGGTGCCGGTTCGGGGTGGGCCGGCGGAGGGTTACGCCGGTTTCCGTGATTCTGATGACACTTGTCATCGAATGCCGCAGGCCGGCCATAGGATGCTCACGGAGCACAGACGGCTTTGGGGACGAATCCCGTGGGGGATGGAAATGAACAGAAGGCTGCGCCGCATCACGCGCAGAATACGCCGGTCCGAGCCTGCCCGCCGCACCGGCCGGGTGGCTACGGCCGTTGGTATCGCCCTGCTGGTGATCGTGGCCGGCGCCGTCACCTGGGCGGCGCTGACCCGGTTCTGATATGTAGGTTCGGTTGTCAATAGACATAGGTGAGCGGCTCAGCCACCCCCGGCATGGGGAGACACTGAACCCCAATTCGGGGGATGAGAGGATTCTCATTGGCGTCTCATGGAAATTTCACGCATTTACCGCAAGCTGGAAGCAGATTTCATCCTCGGCAGTCAGCCGGAGGATCCGAAAAAGCCACGAAATACCGAAGGAATGATCCCGATGCGCACCATCTTCCAACTCCTCTGCTGTGTAGTTGCCGGCTATGTGATGTGGGCTCCGCCGATCGCCTAGACCCCGCAGCTGGGCCGCCCTATCCGGGGCATGGTCCTGTCCGCCGGTCCAGAGCGGCGGTGGCGGGGGGCCGACGGCGCAAGCCGTCCCGCCGCCGCCGCACCTGGGAGCATCCGACCCGACCGTACGCTCCCACCGGACCGGCCAAGGCCAACCGCAGGCGAGCGTACTCGCAGTCAAGGATGGCCTGAAATCTGAAGGCGGTGCCCCTCGGGGCACCGCCTTCACTGATCGCCGGTGAACGCCATCCCCCAACGGCACACGGCCCGGCGCTCCGTGGGTCGCTGCCGGCCCGGCTGCAGGTGCGCTCGACGGATCGGCGGAGGTCCGCCGCGGAAACGCGGACGTGGCGGGAGTCTACGCTAAGGCTCCGACCTTCTTCGAGGCTGGCGTTATGGGAACGCGGCTGGAAGGCTGGGGGGTGTCCGAAGATGCCCGATGTTCCGAAAGGAAGGTTATTAATGGCTGCAGACGAAAGCGTTGACTCCGGCGGGAGCGCAACCGGGAACCATCGACCCAAGGAAGAGATGGCGGCACCGGCGGGGCAGGAGGCCGACGTCCAGTCGGATCCGGCACGCGATGCCACCGAGGGCGGGGACTGGACGGACGAAGGCGGCGCCACCTTGGAGGGGGCGGCCACCAACACGGACACCGAAGACCACCCGGTGCCGGAAGACTGAGGCAGTATGACGACGGCGGCCACCCGGCCGCCGTCGTACCTCTGTACCTGCAGGTAACACCGGGCTTAAACTAATGTCGCCAGGTCACGAGCGAGGCTCTTTCTTGTCCGACCAGTATCCCCGCGAAGTGACGGGCATAGTGATTAGGAGAGAGCAATGACTACTGCACATCCTCACCGTATGCATTGGGAGCTCGGGCACACAGCCGTACAGATCTCGTCCCTAGTCGTCGGTGCCGTCTTCCTCCTGGTGGGAATCCTGGGCTTCATCCCCGGCGCGACCACCAGCTTCAGCGAGATGACGTTCGCCGGCATGGAATCAGGCGCGATGCTGTTCGGCGTCTTCCAGGTGTCCGTGCTGCATAATATCGTCCATCTGCTGTTCGGTGTTTTGGGTGTCTACTTGGCCAGCAGCGTCGCAGGTTCACGCAACTTCCTGCTCTGGGGCGGCGTCGTGTACCTGGCACTGTGGCTGTACGGCCTGCTGATCCCCATGGAGTCGGCCGCCAACTTCGTGCCGATGAACATGGCGGACAACTGGCTGCACCTGGTGCTCGGTGTTGGCATGGTGGTGCTTGGGCTGGTGCTCGGCCGGCAGCATAAGGGAACGGGGGCTCCGTAGGCGCAAGCGGGCATCTTTCCGGAACGTGATTGCAGTGCTTGCACTGCAATCACTTTTCTGTGGGAGGCTGTCCGGGGTGCCGGCGCTCAGCGGATTGCCGTGAGGAATGCCGGTGCGACGCTGCCGGCAAGAAGCTGCCATGCCGCGATGCCCATGCCCACCATGGCGTAGCCGCTGACGGGAATCAGGAGGAACCACTCCCGGCGTGAACCGGCGCGCCCCAGGATCGGTAGGCTGAAGCAGCCGCTGGCCCTCCAGATGTTCTTCAGGATGGGGATGCGGCGCCAGAACCGCGGCGGTTTCAGCCGCAGCGGCCACAGCAGCGGTACCCCGCCGGTGGTGATCATGTCGCCAAGGATATGGACCACGACGCCGATTCCCATGGCCAGGGGCAGCCACGTCCAGTTTTCCGGAGCGAACCAGGCCACGAGGCCAGCGATCGCCAGGCCGAAGACCCAGTTGGACACAAAGCCGTTGCGGGGAAACAGCTTGAGCGCCTTGGCGGCGATGTTCACCAGGAACATGCACAGCAGGCCCGCGCCGAGGGCCAGTCCGCCGGCGGGCGTCTGCACCTGGACATTACCGGCCAGCACGGCCAGGGCAACGAAGGCGGCGGCGCCGAGCAGCGAATGGGTGCCCTGGCGGTGTCCGCCGCTGATGTTCTCGATGCCGACGGCGATGGCATTGGACAGCGGCGGCAGCGCGTTGGCGATCGTGCTGGAGCGGTGGTCCCAGTCGCAGATCAGGGCCGCGCCCGCCGTCGCCAGGGCACCGATCAGGATGCCGGTCGCATCCAGCGGATACCAACCCAGCGTGTACTGGCCGGTGGACGTGACCGCCACCCAGGCGGCCGCGCCGGTGGCTGCGTGATGGCCTCCCATCATCTGCAGTGCCTCTTTCGTCCGGTCCCGCCCGCGCCGGGGAGGATATGAATAAGACTGAGCACGCAGTCCGGTGCAGGGGCCGCCTGTTGGGGGTAGGCGTTTTCCTGCAGCCAGTGCTGCGCGCTCAGGGGTCTGAATACTACCCGGTTCCTGCCGCCGGACAGCAAACCAGGGCCGGCAACGGGGGCCGGCAGCCGCCGGGGCGTTAGTGGCGTTCGCGCTCGTGGGAATCCGAGCGGCCCATGAACTGCTGCGGGATGAAGTAGGCCAGGAAGAAGAGCCCGATGCAGACGGCCATCGGCCAGGGGTTGTCCAGGGTCAGGAAGGACAGGGAATAGACGGCGCCGAGGAAGCAGGCCAGCATCACGGCGTAGGTCAGGAGGTTGCCGATCAGATGTCCCTGGCCGGAGTGAAGCTTCTGCTTGCTGCGTGCGCGTGTGCGTTCCATGGTGTTTCTCCCTAGTGCGTGTATGCGGGCGGTCCTGTTCATCCAGGTGCCCCGGTGGGTGGCCCGCCGCCGAACCGGCGGCACGTGGCCGGGTCAGTAGTTGGCGGTGGCTTGCTCACCCTTAACAATAGCGACGCCGGAGCTGGCTCCGATGCGTGTTGCGCCGGCGTCGATCATAGCCCGTGCATCCTCAAGGCTGCGGATCCCCCCGCTGGCCTTGACGCCGATGTCCGGCCCCACCGTCCTGCGCATGAGCGCGATGTCCTCGACCGTGGCCCCGCCGCTGGCGAAGCCGGTGGAGGTCTTGACGAAATCGGCGCCGGCTTCGGCTGCGACCTCGCAGACCAGGACCTTCTGTTCATCGGTCAGCAGGGACGTTTCAAGGATGACCTTGAGGATGGCGCCGCCGGCGTGGGCGGCTTCGGCCACGGACGCGATATCCGTCAGCAGGGTGCTGCGGTCCCCGGCGCGGGCCGCGGCGATGTTGATGACCATGTCGATTTCATCCGCGCCGTCGAGAGTGGCACCGCGGGCCTCGTAGACCTTCACATCGGTTGGGGTGGCACCGAAGGGGAATCCGACGACGCTGCAGGTCTGGACCTCTGTTTCCTTCAGGGTGTTGTGCACCAGGGCCGTCCAGATCGGGTTCACGCACACCGACTTGAAACCGTACTTCACGGCTTCGGCACAGACTTTGAGGATGTCCTCCCGGCTGGCTTCCGGCTTCAGCAGGGTGTGGTCGATCAAGGAGGCGACAGATTCCGACATGATTGTCCTTTCCGACGTCCGGCCCGTGTCTGTTGCGGGAGTTTTGTGCTGGGCGAATCCCCATCCTTTCATACCTCGGGCGGCTCCGTGCGACCCCGCCGGGGGCGGCGGGTCTGCCCAGGAACGGACGCTCAGCCTGCGGTGCCGCGCCGGATTTCCTCGGCGTTGGTGACGCCGTCTTCGTCCCGGTCATCCTGCGGATCGGTAATGCCGTCGGCGTCGCTGTCCGGCTTGGTCGGGTCGGTCCCCAGCCGCACCTCTTCCGGGTCGGTGAGGCCATCGCTGTCGGTGTCGCTCCGGGTGGGGCTGGTGCCCAGCTGGGCTTCCAGGACGTCGGGCAGGGTATCGACGTCGCTGTCAGTTCCGCCCGGACTGTTTCCGGTCCCGGGACCGATGCTGCCGGGATCATCAGAAGGAGGTACTGGACCCGGGACTGGTGCGGTAAACGGCGGCTCCGGCGTCGGTTCGGCTGTTACCGGCGGTTCCGCGGCGGGCGGGGCCGCCGGACCTGACGACGTGCCGGGAGCAGGGGAAGTCTGCGTCGGCGTGCCGGTCACGGGGGAAGTCGGCGCGGCCGGCGCCGACGGCACCGGGACAGTCGGTCGGGCCGTGCCAGGGACAGCCGGACGCGACGGCGATCCCGACCGTGTTCCCGACGGCGCCGGCGCGGAGCCGGCCGGAGGAACCGGCTGCGGGACCAACCCGGGAGCGGACCCCGCCGTCGATGTCGGAGCGGGGACCCGCTGCGCTGGAAGGCTCGGTGATCGTGCCGTGTCCGGCGCTGCCGTGGTCCGCGAGGATGGAGCAACGTCGGGCGCCGGTGCGCCGCCCTGTGCGGAGGGGCCGTTGGGTGCAGGCGAGCCGCCGGTCGGTGGCGCTGTTCCCCGGTGCGCTGTCCCCTGGGCCGAGGTGGATTCCGACGCCGGATCCTGGGCATCGTTCCGGCCGCTGGTGGCGGCTGACTGCGGAGCCGACGAACCCTCGGCCGATGGGCAGCCCGGGTCAGCGGCCTGCGCGGGCGCTCCTATGGACAGCAACAGCGTCCCGGCCGCAGCGGCCAGCATCGGCAGCAGCAGCAATGCTCCGGTGTTGCCGCGTCCGCGCCGGTGCACCGCAATGCCCGCCACCGCCGCTGCCACGGCCAGCACTGCCAGCGGGACAAGCCAGCCTGCGGCGCCGCTGTTCGCCAGGTCGTCGAAACAGTCCTGCACTGATGAATTGCCCCCTGCGCATTGGTTGTCGGCCATCCCCCGAACCGCGGAAAATGTTATGCAATCTTTAGAAAACTATCAGGGATACCGCTTTGCTCAAACAAACTCAGGATGAAGTCCGGGGCTGCGGTCCCAGCAGGTACCACTCGGCCGTGCTGATTCTGCAGGCAGGAATCTCACGGCGGGGTGAACGAACCATGATGTTCAATTTACGTAACGGACATCCGCCCGCCACGGGCGGCTCATGTCCGGGCCGTAAGATGCATGAACGATGGCGTCGGCCATCGGGTCTCTTTGGAGGTGAAAATATGGTCCGCAGAATCCTGGGCAGCCTGGTCAGTGTCGACGGGACGGACGCGCATCGCGCCGAGTTCTCCCGCACGATGGAACAGTGGCAGGCGCTCGAAGACGAGATGTTCAAGGGAACCTTCCTGACCGAGA
The DNA here is from genome assembly GCF_059092905.1 of Arthrobacter sp. B0427-1-12. NCBI lineage: Bacteria > Bacillati > Actinomycetota > Actinomycetes > Micrococcales > Micrococcaceae > Arthrobacter > Arthrobacter sp. B0427-1-12. The sequence goes on from NZ_JBNHIC010000071.1 coordinate 12,228, forward strand.
AGGAAAAGGAAGACATCGGCTCCCGGTAGCGGAGCCCGCATTCCGGACAGACGGAGGCCCGGCGGTCGAAGCAGACCGCCGGGCCTCTGCGTGTTCGTGCCTGGTCCGTGGCCCCGATACGCAGGTCGCTTAATGGCCGGACAGGTAATGGTTCACCCCTTTCAGTAAATGAGCAATAACATCAATTTGCATGAATTGATGGATGCATATGTATATGTCGTCAGATTCCACCGCTATTCGCCCTTGGGCGGTGCCCATTCTGGGGTTTCGATAAACTAATCAAAATTTAGTTACAGGCGGTTCTATTGGTCCGCTCTGGAGGTATATTCATTAATGAGCGGCAAGGGGGGGACGGACTGCCGGGGGCCGGCCGCATACCTACTAGTCGTTCATGCAGCGGACGCGCTGACGCGTCCAAAAACTCCCCGGTAAGCAGGGAAGTGCGGTAATCATGAAAAAGACATCAGTATGGCGGCGGCTCGTCATCATGACCGGTGTGCTCCTGGGGCTCCTCGTCGGCATGGGGTTTGCGGGTCCGGCCAATGCCAGCATGGCGGCCTCGTCGCCGGCCAGTGTCGCCGCTAGCGACGACAGACGGGACCCAAGAGCGGATGAGGCGAGCCTCCGGCTCCGGGTTAACGCCAATGACCGGCTTGTTGTGATCGGCGAGAACTTCGAGGGCAACAATGTTCGTGTCGTGGTTAGGGAAGTAGACCGGAATCGGGACCGGGTTGTCTTCCGCGATCGGGTCATGCCGGACCGGGAAGGCAACTTCCGGGTCCGTGTGGATATTGACTGCGAGAACAGGAGATTTGTGACCTTCCAGGCAACCGCTTCCAGCGCACGAGACGGCGATGTCCGCAGCGAACGCCTCCGGGTGGATTGCCGGGACCTGAGGCGGTAGGGCCGGCCAAGGCATAGCACTGCAAGGAGTTATACAGGAAACAATCAGTTTCACTTCCGAATAACCAGGGGATAACTGCCATGGCGGTTATCCCTTTTCAATGGTCAATTGGCTCTGCCGTAATGAGTGTTCCTGCTGATTAACAAATTCTGCTGATTTCAATGCTTCTTTTGCGCGCAGTAATTAATCAAGCATCTGGCGGCATAGCCGTAGAGAGAATATCTGAGCTACACGTTAAGCAGGGACAGCCGCAGCAGGCTCATGGCCATGTCCAGGGCATGTTTGCCCTGTGCCGCCAGCCGCGCAGCTGCACTGTCCCGCGCGCGGTGTTGAAGCTTTCGGTCCGGTGTTCGTCCAGGTGCTCGCACACCAGCCGGATCAGCGCGCCCATGGGGAGGGTTCCGGCATGATTGGCGTGATTCCGGCGTCGACCAGCGGCTGGGCGGTCACGGGTCCGACGGCGGCCGCCCACCACCCCCGTGGCGAACGCCTCGACTCGATCAGCCGCGGGTCCACCAAAGTGGAGGTGCGCTCGTCATGGCCGATGCCCATATCGTCCAGGCTGGCCGCACACACCGCGCCGCGGGCCTTGGGCCCGCGGACATAGATGCGGGAGGCGCCCAGCGCGGCCTAAAGCTTGTGTCATCGATTCCGCCGCGTCCGCAGCCTCGCTCCATTCTCCTGGTTCTTCGAGCGGGCAACAGCGAGCCCGGAAGTGGTCGGCCATGGCTTCGAACCTATGTGACTCGCACCCTGCGCAAGAGGGTATGGGAGGCGGCCGGGGACCGCAGCCAGGCGAGGGCCGCGGCGGCCGCCGATCCGCTGGTTATGGATCCGGACGCGACCCTGGTGGCTTCGCGGCGAGGAAACTGCCACCGGAATGTGTAAGGGCGGGTACGGCTTCGCCCCGTTTATCGCCGCCGACCACGGTACAGACCGGCGCCGGTGAGATCCTGGCCGTCATGATGGGCCCTGGTAATGCCCGGGCGAACAGCACCGCCGATCACATCAGCGTCGTCGAGGCCGCACGCACTGGCGGAAGGCCGCTGCGAGCAAGGGCCCGGCGCGGACCGGATGCAGGCCGAGGGGCACTGGCCGATAAGGCTGATTCCGCCGCATGTGCATCAATATGCGAAATGTATCAAATACATGAGGCAGTTCGGTGTGCATTCCCGGTCGGATAATTAATTGTATTCTTTAGGGATCTCTTTTCCTGATCCGGGAGTATATTCATTTAATGAGCGGTAATGAGGCAGAGCGCCGGAGCCCAGCCGCAGCCCACTAGCCGCTCACATAAGGATGCGCCGATAATTCTAGGCCAGATGGAAGGGAAATTGTCATGAAAAATTCACCAGTGCGGGGTCAGCCTGTGCTTATGGCCGGCGTGCTTTTGGGGCTCGTTGCCGGCATGGGGGCCGCGGTGCCGGCCAGTGCCAGCACGGAAGCCGGGATGCCTGTATTTGTTACTGCCACCCAGACCCCCGCTCCCGCTCCCGCTCCCGCTCCCGCTCCCGCTCCCGCTCCCGCTCCCGCTCCCGCTCCCGCTCCCGCTCCCGCTCCCGCTCCCGCTCCCGCTC
>NZ_JBNHIC010000072.1:0-13818 GCF_059092905.1 Arthrobacter sp. B0427-1-12
CAGGATCCCGCTGGAGCACATCGCCGAGGGATACCACATCTTCTCAGCGAAGCTCGACAACTGCATCAAGCCGCTCATCGTCCCGAACGCAGGCTGAAAGAGGAGCCATGGACACGCCCTATACGGCAGACAGGCCGCAGCGTACGAAGTCGAGCGAGGAGCTGCGCAGGCTCATCCCCGGATGGGGCGTGGATCTGGACCCGAAGGACCGCCCCTCGTTCCCCCGGGAGCGGTTCAACCCAGGTGCCACGGGCGCCCACTGGGACTTCCCGGAACGGCAGAAGGAGAAATGGCCGCGCGAGCGGTCGGTTGAACACCGCTACCTCACCCCTGTCTTCGGGACATCCAGCCCACCCAAAGGCCTTTCCGGAGTCATGCGGAAGTACGCCTACCGCTACAGCGAGGGCCGTGCGGCCCACTGGCTGATTCTGCTGGCCGCCGACCGGGTGGACGCGGTGGAAAGCCACCTCGGGTCCTTCCTGACGCTGCACCCGGACAACCCGGTCACCGAAACCGGCGTGCTCAGCGAGTTCTCCCGCCGCGGCATGTCCTCGCGCCTCGGTCGGAAGCGCGCCGACCTGACCCATCAATGGATGGATCCAGTCATTGTCGGGGCTCCCTGGGTGCTGGCCGGCGGCCTCGCCGTCGCCGCGGTGCGAAGGCTCGCCCGGAAGGGCAGCTGAGTCCTCACCCAGCGCCTGGACATGCCGGGGCCCGGCATTGCTTGTGCGCGTCGGCCGGGAGCCGCGCCGTCACACGGCATAGGCTGGAACGGATCCGCCAGCACCCCCGGAAAGGCCCGTCATGCCCACTGCCACCATCAACGACACCGCGATTGCCTACACCGACTCCGCCCCGGACGCGGGAACGGGCAATGTGCTGCTGCTCCTGCACGGCCATGCCTTCGACCGCACCATGTGGGACGGCCAGGTGCAGCACTTCACCGCAGAGGGCTGGCGCGTGATTGCTCCGGACCTGCGCGGCTTCGGTGAGTCCGAGGTCACCGGCGGCATCGTCTTCACCGAGGAGTTCGCCTCGGATGCAGTCGGGCTGCTCGATGAGCTCAAGGTGGACAAGGCCGTGGTGCTTGGCTACTCCATGGGCGGCCAGATAGCCATGGAGATCCAGCATTCCTACCCGCAGCGCGTGCGTGCCCTGGCGATCGTCGATACCGTCCCCCAGGCCGAGGACGCCGCGGGCAAGCGCCGCCGCAACACCACCGCCGACCGCCTGGTCGTGGAGGGCATGCACGACTACGCTGCCGACGTCCTGGGCGTCATGATCGCCGGGTACAACGTGGAGAAGCTGCCGTACGTCGCCGGGAAGGTGCTGGAGATGATCCGCCGCTCCCCAGCCGCGGGGGCTGCCGCCGCGATGCGCGGCCGGGCCGCCCGCCGGGACTTCACCGGTACGCTGCGTGCGGTGGAGGTGCCCACCTTGGTGGTCGCCGGCGCTGATGACGCGTTCGACGGTGGAGCTGCCGCCCGCATGCATGAACTCATGCCGCACAGCACCCTCGTGACGATTGAAGGTGCCGGCCACACCCCCAGCCTCGAGCAGCCGGAGGAATTCAACCGCGCACTCGGCACGTTCCTGGCCGGACTGAAATAGCCGGGTCTTCCCGCCGCGGAATACGCTGCCCGTGCGATCCCTCAGCCAGCGTATTCCGCGGTCACGAGGATGGGCAGATGGTCGGACAGGCCCCTGGGCAGCGTCTCCACGCTCTGGATATCGAGCCCGAGGGAGGTCGCAAAGTCGAAGTGCCCTTTGAAGACTTTGTAGCGCGTGTAGGTCCGCTGGTTGCTCAGCGAAAGTTCGTAACCGGAATCCTTCAGGTGGGTCATAAGGCTCTTGGTGAAGAACGGGTAGTTGAAATCGCCCGCCATGAGCGTGATGGCTTCCCCGCCCATGCTGAGCAGCGCGGCGTGGCCGGCATGGATCTGATTGCGGCGCAGGGAGTTCGACGCCGTCAGCGGCGCCGCGTGAAAGGAGCCGATGGCCAGCTCATGCCGCGTCTCGTTATCGATCAGCCGTACGCCGATGAGCCGCTCATGAGCCGGCGCGAGCACGTGGTCGTGCAGGGACTTCTTCAACGTGAATGCATTGGTTTCAACGGCAGTGAAGCGGTCCTGGTGGTAATAAAGGGCCAGGCCCAGCCGGTTTCCCTTGGTGGAATGGGCCAGATGCAAGTGGCCCAGGGTAGGCGGCAGTTTCCCTGTGTCGCACTCCTGGAGGCACATCACATCGATGCCGTAATCCTGCGTCAGGTCGAGCAGTTCACCGCTTGCACTGTGCTTGCGTAGGTTATAGCTAATGGCGCGTATCAAGAAAACACCTCCGGCCTGATCCTACCTAGCTCACCCCGGCTGGGCGGTAACGGCGAGTTCCGGCGTCGTAACTTCAGACCGATCCGACGTAGTACCGCCGGTGTAGCCCGCGCACCTCGTCGGCGAGTTCGTCGGCAGGGCCGTCGACCGGCACGCCGGGCGCCACTGTCTGGATCGGCAGCGGCGCCACCGGCCCGGGCGCAATCCCCCATTCCGCGAGCCAGCCGCCGAACTGTTCCGAGGACGTCGCGTACACAATCCGCCCCAACCCCACCCAGGCGTGGGCCGCGGAACACATGGGGCAGTGCTCGCCGGAGGTGTAAACCGTTGCCGCCGCACGCTGGTCCGGGGCCATGTTCCGTGCCGCCCACTTGGCGATCTCGAACTCCGGATGCCGGGTACGGTCCCCGTCCTTCACCCGGTTGCGGTCCTCGAACAGCAGGTGCCCCTGCGCGTCGACCAGCACCGAGCCGAACGCTTCATCACCATCCACCAGCGCTTCGCGTGCCAGTTCGACGCAGCGCCGCAGATGGTCCAGATCCTCAGCAGTAATACCCATGGTGCCGATTATGGCCCACTTACCTGGCGTCCATTTTCCCGGGGCCTGCTTTCCTGAAAACCGGCCTCCCGACGCCGGCACATCCTCCCGACGCCGGCGCGCGCGGCAACCAGCAGCGGCGCTCAGGAGCCCAGCATGGGGGTCGCCGGGATCTCCGGGGCCTTCTCCTGCTCCGCCTTCGGGCGCTCCGGCGGCACGGTGACCATGATGGCAATGATCGCCACCACGCACATGAATACGTTGAACAGCAGGCCCAGCGCGCCGCCGAAGCGCAGGGCGATGTTGTCCTGCCGGCCCAGGAAGATGGAATCCAACGGGATCAGCTCCGGATCGATCGCCCGGCCGGCCGCAAAGATGGCCGCCGAGATGGCCACGCCGAAGGCCGCTCCCAGCGAGGAAGCCATCTTGTAGATGCCCGCCGCGGAGCCGGCCTTGGCGTCCGGGACGTTGGAGAGCGCGGCGTCGGTGGACGGCGTCGCGTAGAAACCCAGGCCGATGCCGAAGAGCGTGAACCCAATGAAGGCCAGGACGATATACTGCCCAATCAGCACGAAGGTGCAGGAGGTCAGCAGGATGCCCGCGGCGGTGATCATACTGCCCCACAGCATCGGCCGGCGGGGCCCGAACCGCTGCAGCAGCTTCTCGCCCACGCGGATGGTGGCCAGGATGGCAGCCAGGTAGCCCAGGGTGAGCAGGCCCGACTGCAGGGACGTGAACCCCGCGGCGAACTGAACCAAGCCCAGGGAGACAATCAGGGTACCGGCGGCTCCATTGAGCAGGAAGTTGGACAGCGTGGCGCCGGAGAAGGTCATGTTCGAAAACAGGCTCAGGTCCATAAAGGTCTCGCCCTTGCTCGTCTCGAACTTGAAGAAGAGCAGGATCATCACCACGAACACGGCGACCAGGGCCAGTCCCGCCGCGGACAGCCAACCGATGCGCGGGCCCTGGGAAATGTAGACGTTGATCGCGAGCATGGCGATGACGAACGTGATCAGCCCGCTCCAGTCGAAGCCCTTGGTCCCGGCGGTGGCGGGGGCCCTGGAGACCGGGGTGCCCTTGACGAGGAACAGGGCCAGCAGCGAGAGCACGATCGAGATGTAGAAGATCGACTGCCAGCCGAAGATCGAGGTGGCCATCAGGCCGCCGAACAGTGAGCAAAAGCCGGAGCCGCCCCAGGAACCGATGGACCAGAAGGACAGCGCGCGCTGCCGGGCCCTGCCCTCGTAATAGGTCTTCACCAGCGCCATCGTGGAGGGCATGATGCACGCCGCGGACAGGCCCTGGATGATGCGCCCGGTCATCATGGCGGCGGATGCCGCCGCACCCTCGACCGGCAGCACGATCAGCGCGGAACCGATGATCGAGAGCCAGATGCCGGCCTTCATGATCTTCTCGCGGCCGAGCTTGTCCGCCAGACCGCCGAAGACCACGATGAAGCAGCCGGACATCAGCGACGTCACCGACACGGCCAGGTTCGCCACCGTGTTGGACATGCCCAGGTCCTCGCTGATCCCGGGGATCACGTTGAGCAGCGTCTGGGCAAAGAGCCAGAAGTTGATGACGGCCAGGACGATGCCCAGCAGCCACTTGTCGCTGGGTTGCCAGCCAACGTCGGCGGAGGCGGAAGACGCGGGGACAGACGGCGAGCTCATGGCGATGAGTTCTCCTTCGCCAGGTAGGACAGCGCGGCGACCACATGCGTCTCGGTCCCGACGGAGAGGGTGGGATCGATCTCCGGGTAGAAGAAGGGGGAATGGTTGGCCGGGATCTCTGTGTCCACCGTGCCGGCCTCCACCGCCTTCCGGTACCGCTCCGGGTCGACGCAACCCACGGTCCAGTAGGTGTAGGGGACGCCGAAGGCGTCAGGGAGCCGGCTGAAGTCCTCGGAAGCGGTCTGCGGCGTCTGCTGGAAGACGACGTCGGTCCCGAAGTGATCGGTGAATGCCGCGGTAACGACGTCGGTTGCCAACTTGTGGTTGTCGGTCAGCGGGAACTGGTCGTAGTACTCGAATTCCGGCTCGCGTGGGGAGCCGGCGGCCTGGCATTCGCCGCGCACGATCCGCTCGATCGAAGTGATCAGGCGCCGGCGTACTGCGGGGTCGTAGGTGCGCAGGTTCAGCAGCAGGGTCGCCCGGTCCGGGATGATGTTGGACTTGGTCCCCGCGTTGGAGGCGCCCACGGTGAGCACCGCGAACTGTCCGGGCTGGACCTCGCGGGAGACGATCGTCTGCAGCCGGAGCACCACCGCGGCGGCCAGTACCACCGGGTCCACGCTCTTATGCGGCATGGAGCCGTGGGCCCCGGCGCCATGGAGAGTGATCTTCAGCGAGTCCCCGGCGGAGAGGATCGGCCCGGCGGTGGTGCCGATCCTGCCCGCCGCGTTGGGCATCACATGTTGGGCGAACACAACGTCCGGCTTTGGCACCCGCTCCAGCAAGCCGTCGTCGATCATGGCCGCTGCCCCGGCGGCGTTCTCCTCGGCCGGCTGGAACAGCGGAACGAAAGTACCGGACCACTTGTCCCGGCAGTCGGCCATCAGCTTGGCGGCACCGAGCAGGGTGGCCACATGCATGTCGTGGCCACACGCATGCATGACATCCACTGTGGCTCCGGCCTCGTCGGTCGCGGTGGCGGTGGAGGCAAACTCCAGGCCGGTGGCCTCCTTGACCGGCAGTGCGTCAATGTCGGCGCGGCTGAGCACCGTCCGGCCCTCGCCGTTGCGCAGGATACCGACGACGCCGGTGCCACCGATCCGGTGGACCTCGTAGCCGAACTCCCTGAGCTTTTCCGCAATGATCCCGGCGGTGCGGGTCTCCCGGAGGCTGAGTTCGGGGTTCCGATGCAGGTCGATGTAAAGCTCTCGCTGCCAGTCGTACTGGGCCTCCAGCCCGTCCAGAACATCGGTCACAGTACTCAAGGCAATCTCCTCGGCTCGAGGTGAGGCAGTGCGGGTTCGAGCGTGCTCCAGTCACCAGCCTAATCCTCGGGCGGAGGACCGGATAGGAATAGCAGCCGGGAGGAATTCAAGCCGCCACCGAATCGGGAACACCAGTAGTTAACCATCCGCCCGATACTTGGTCCCATGTGAATATCAAGACAAGTGATGAAAGCGGTAGCCAACTGAGGGCCCGTCTGCGATGCTGGAGCGCAGGAGGTTCGCAGGACCGGATTGGGGGATTTGGTCTAACGGGCCTCAGGTGCCGGCACACAAAGTACCGTCACCGTCCGGACTGCTCTTGGGGGAGGACAGTCACCGGCCCGGCCGCCGGGATCCCATCGGGATCCCCGGCGGCCCAGCCATTTAAGGGAAGCTGCGCGGCACCCCAGGAGAACGAGCAGAAATCGCAGGACTTCGGCCGGCACATCGCCCGGATCCTGCCGTCGGCTGTGGGCCAGTCCTCACCCAGCATCCCACTGCAGATTGAGCTGCTGCGCGAACAGACCTGCCTGCGCCCGGAACGGGAGCAGCCGCAGACCCGCACCGCGTGGATCGGCCATGCTCTATTTCCGCAGCGGCGAGCTCGGCACACCGCGGCGCACCACCGGACAAAACTGGACGGCACCGTGATGCCGGCCTTCTCCAGCTCCTGCCTGGATCATCCCGAGGAGCACCGGATGGACCGCTCGGGCCTGGACCCCGAATACGGCCGGAACAGCCAGTACTACCAGGACGATGACGGTGCGTAGCTTCCGGCTGATCAGCCGGGAACCGCCTCAGGCGGCTGCTTCAGGCGGCTGCAGCGCAGGGTTTTTTCGTGAGTGCAGCGATGGCTGCCGCCAGCGCCGACATATGCTCGAAGGCACCGGAAACGGCAATCGGACGGCCATCCCGATCGAGCAGCCTGATCCGCAGCTTCCTGTCCCTGTCCTGAATAACTTCGTACCCGTCGGCCATGGATATCCCCCCAGATTCCTTAGTAACCTCAACAGATAGGCCGCCGCCGCACCGTTGCGGCCGTGCGAAGGCGCCTGTTAACAACCTAAATGTGAGGGACACCACTTTTCTACCCTTGGATGGAATTATTACGCGTCCATGACCGGCACCGAGGGCCGACAATGAACGGGTGGCCAAAAGTCAGGAAGAGCCGGATATGACAGACAAAGCCATGACAGCCCGCCGGCTGCTCCACACTCCGGGGCCGGAACTCGACGACCTCTATCGCCGGTCCCCCGCGGGCCGGATCCCCGCCGGCGACAGCAACGGTTCCTTCATCATCGCGCCGGGCTCCCCGTTCGCCGGGGCCGCAGCCGGACTCATCCGGCTGGCCGTGTGGAAGGGAAAGATCTTCGACCCCGGCGCCGGAGCCCTCCGCAACAAGGTCGGACCACTGGGAACGCCCGCCGTCGCCGCGAAGGTCTCTTACGGACCGAGCCGATTCGACGGCAGGCAGGCCATCATTGTCGACTACAGCCGCACCTCCCGCGTTGCCCGGTACATCCGCGACGAAATCCGGGAGGTAGCGCCAGACGTATTCCTCGGCATGGCCTACTGGAACCGGCACAGGTTCCTGCGCTTCGTCCTGGACTTCACGCACCTCAGCCGAGCCTGAAAGGACCCCGATAGGCTGGGGACGGCATGGTCGCGGACAGGCGGCAGGGACAACGGCACGGGCGGCCGCATGGAGAAGACGACAGCGGCAAAGCTGCAGATCAAGCCCGGAAACACGGTCTACCTGGCGGGAGGGACCACGCAGGAATACGGTCTAATCGAACCGCTGCCCGACGGCGCGTCCGTAGTGGCCGAGCCGCAGGAGGCCGAGGCCGCTGTGCTGTTCGCCCAGGACCGCGCCGCGCTCGATGCCCTGCTCACCGAGCCGCTGGCCGGTGCCCGGGCGGCCTGGATCGCCTACCCGAAGGGCAACCGCACGGACATCAACCGGGACAGCATCTGGCAGCGCCTGCAGGAACTCCGCTGGACCCTCAATGCCAATGTTTCGGTTTCGGAGACCTGGTCGGCGGTCCGGCTCAAGTCCCCGGCCTAACGGCCGGGATGTCGATCCGACGCCACGGAACCGGGGGCCGCCCCACCCGACCGCCACTCCTGGCCGGCTCCCCTCGTGGACCCGTCGCTTTCCACTCCCGCCGGGCGTACCTTGGAATAAAGCCGGGCGGCGGACCGCTGCCCGCCAGCACCGCTGCAGGACAGCCGGAAGGAGTCTGAAATGTCGATCTTCCATCGCAAGGACAAGGACAGCGAGCACCGGGAACCCAAACGCAAGAAGGACTTCCGCGAAGGATACGTGCCGGTCCACGGGAGCGAGAAGACAGCGGACAAACTGGCCATGAAGGCCTACGGGGACAGCGACGGCGACGGCAAACCCGATGTGCCCAACGTCCCCTTCCCCGGCTGACTCGGACTACGACGACGGTGCGCACCTGAGGCGCGCACCGTCGTCGTTGTTTGGATCGGCGGCGCCTGCCTGCCCTACCCGCTTCGCCTCCGCATGAAGGCCGGCAGCCGGCGTTCCTCCCACCAGGTCACCGCATTGTTGATGATCGTACCCAGCACCAGCGACACGGCAATGGCCAGCAGCACCGCAAACTCCGTGGACAGCTGCGGCCAGGCCCCGGAGAGCGCGCCGATGCCCACCGAGTAGGCGGACCAGAGGATCCCGGCGATCAGCGAGTGGATCATGAACCGGCGCATCGGCTGCGGGACAAGCCCCGCCGCAACGTTCAGTGTCAGCCGCCCCAGCGGAACAAACCGGGACGTCAGTACCAGCGGCAGCCCCTTGCCCTCGAGCCGCACCCGGGCCGCACGGAACGCCGTCTGCCAGTGCCGCCCGGCGAAGATCCGTCTTTCCGTCAGATTGAAATGCCTCACCAGCACGAACGTGGCCGCGTCGCCGGCCACCGCCCCGGCGAGCATGCACACGGCCAGCAGGTATGGATTGAGCTGGGCCGAATGCACGGACAAGGAGCCCAGCGCAACAAACAAAGTGGTGCTCGGCACCGGCGGAACCATCGCCGACACTGCTACGACCAGCGCCCCGGCCGGGTAAATCCACCAGTAATCAAGGCTGCGCAACAGCTCGCCGATTTCGTCCATGACCCCATCCTCCCCCGGACCGCGTACCTCCAGCAGGGTCGCCAGTCCCGGCACCACGTCCGGCGGCAAGGTAAAGGCCATGACCACTGAAGTCCACCATGGCAGGAAGCCGCCTGCCGGCGTCGTGCTTGCTAGGGCAGTGACTGCTTGCTGCCGCGGGCGCTGAAGATCATGGAAAACTTCTCGATCTGCTCCGGGGTCATCAAGACCGTGAAGTCCCTTATGTCGCCGTCACGCTCGGTTTCCAGAGTTAGCTGCAGTCCCTGGCTGCCCACGTTGTCCCTGACCGTCCAGCGTGCCAGCTGGGGCGGCAGATCGTTCCCCATCAGAACACGGGCGCCGTTGAAGTCCCAGGCCTCGCCGGCATTGATCCTCCGGTGGTGCGTTTCGCACACGGGGAGCTCCAGCTCCTGATCCGCAATAACGGCGGTTCCGGGCTGCTGACAACGCAGGACACGGCAGATGGTCATGGCTCCCAAGGTACCGGCGGGCCCAGCACGAGCAGGTGGAACGACACGTTGCGTGGTATAAAAGGAGTCCCAATCGTGATGGACCTGCGCGCGTCCGGGTCAGTCCGTTTCCGGCCCCTGGCAGTAGGGGCAGTCCGGACCACAGCCGTCTTCCCAGGCCGTGCCCGGTGCTTCATTCACTACGCCCACGGGATCGCCCCCAGCAGCACGCCTACGACCAGCATCACCAGGGACACTACGGCCGCACGCCACAGCACCTTCTTGTGGTGGTCACCCAGATCCACGCTGGCCAGCGAGACCAACAGCAGGATTGCCGGGACCAGCGGGCTCTGCATGTGGACCGGCTGTCCGGTGATGGAGGCCCGGGCCATTTCCGCAGCCGAGATGCCGTAGTGGCCAGCGGTCTCGCTGAGCACGGGCAGCACGCCGAAGTAGAACGCGTCGTTGCTCATGAAGAACGTCATGGGAATGCTCAGCAGCCCGGTGATGACGGCCAGGTACGGACCCATGGCGTCGGGGATGATGTCCACCAGCCAGTTGGACATCGCGTCCACCATGCCGGTTCCGTTGAGGACGCCGGTCAGCACTCCGGCGGCCATGACCATGGAAACCACGGCCACCACGCTCGGCGCATGGGCGACCAGCTGGGCGGCCTGGTCCTTCATCTTCGGGAAGTTGACCATGAGTGCAACGGCAGCGCCGATCATGAAGACGAACGCAAGCGGCATCAGATCCAGGACCAGCAGCGTCATCACGGCAACAGTCAGCGCCAGGTTGAACCAGATCAGCTTCGGGCGCAGGGTGGGACGGTTCGGGTCCAGCGCGGTGTCCGCCATGGCGGTGTCCTCGGCCCGGACCAGCGTGGCGACGCCGGAATCCTGCAGAGCCGCTCCCCCGCCGGCAGCCGGGGTCTCCGGCCGTCCACCGGCGCCGCGGGTGCCTGTTCCTGCTGCAGTTGTTCCTGCTGCAGCTATCCCTCCGGCGGGACCACCCATGTTCAGCTCGCCCAGCCGGTTCCGCTCCCGGACCCCCAGGGCCCAGGCGAAGATCATCACCACGGCCAAACCGGTCAGCAGGGACGGGATCATCGGGACGAAGACCTCGTTCGGGGAGACATTCAGCGCCGCGGCGGCGCGGGCGGTCGGCCCGCCCCAGGGCACGATGTTCATGGTGCCGTTGGCGAGTCCGGCCACGCAGGTGAGCACGACGGGGCTCAGGCCCAGCCGCAGATAGATCGGCAGCATGGCCGCGGTGGTCAGGATGAAGGTCGTGGACCCGTCACCGTCCAGGGAGACGACGCCGGCCAGGATGGCCGTGCCCACCACGACCTTGGCAGGGTCGTTGCCCAGCACGCGCAGGATGAAGCGGACCAGCGGATCGAACAGGCCGACGTCGATCATCAGGCCGAAGTAGATGATGGCGAACATGAGCAGCGCCGCGGTGGACGTCAGACTCTTCATCGAGTCAAGGACCATGTCGCCCAGGCCCAGACCGGCACCGGCGAACAGGCCGAAGATGGTCGGCACCAGGATCAGCGCCAGGACCGGTGTCAGCTTCTTGGTCATGATCAACGCCATGAAGACTGCGATCATCGCGAATCCAAGGACAACGAGCACGGGAACTCCTTAAATGCAGCCCAGGCCACTGATGTGACCTGCACTACAGAAGATAGAGTGTTTCGGATCACGCCTGAGGGTTTAACCCACTTCCGGTGCATACTGCTTATAAAGCAGCTTTTGCCCATTTTGCCCACCACACCATTCCGCCCGAGTATTCCGCCGAGGAGGCCAGCGTGGACAGCTCCGGTTCCGGGCGTTCCGCCCCACGAAGGCGACTCGGCTTCGCTGCCCAGATGCTGGTGCTGCAGCTGGTGGTGGTGGCCCTGGTGGTGCTTGGCTCGGCGGCCGTGTACGGGTGGCTGACCTATCAGCGGCTGGGCATCCAGGCCGAGAACCAGGCCCTGGCGGTGGCACGCTCCGTGGCCGCGTCGCCGGACGTGCGCGCCGAGGTTGCCCGGCTCACCGCTGCCGAGGCAGACCGGCTTCCGCCGGCCGCGCTGGCGGACGGACCGCTGATGGCGCTGGCTGAGGAGGTGCGTGTCCGCACCGATTCGCTGTTTGTGGTGGTGACGGACGACGCCGGCATCCGGCTTGCGCACCCGGATCCGGGTGCGCTGGGGCAGCGGGTGAGCACTGACCCGACCGAGGCGCTCGCCGGACGTGAAGTGACCGCCCAGGAGGAGGGCACGCTTGGACATTCGGCGCGTGCCAAGGTTCCGGTCTACGCGCCCGGCGGGGACGCCGTCGTCGGCGAAGTGAGCGTGGGCTACTCCAGTGAGGACGTACTGGAGAACCTGGGCCGCAACATCGTCCCCATCACCCTGACAGCGGCCGCCGCACTGGGGCTGGGCGCTGCCGCTTCCTGGCTGCTGGCGCGAAGACTGCGGCGGCTCACCCTGGGGTTGGAGCCGGAGGAAATCGGCACCCTGGTCCAGGACCAGGAGGCGGTGCTGCGCGGGGTGGACGAAGGGGTCATCGGTGTCTCGGCGGACCGGCGCATCACCGTCGTCAACCGGGAGGCCCAGCGGCTCCTGGATATTGCCGACCCTGGGGAGATCATCGGCACGCCGCTCGCCCAAGCCGGGCTGCCGGCGTCGTTCCTCCACCTGATCGAGCAGGCCACTCCCGAGTCCCCGGCCCTGGAGCAGGTGGTCGGCCCGCGGGTGCTGATCCTGTCCGCCCGCACAGTACAGCCCAGCCGGGCCGGCACTGCCCTGGGTTGGGTCCTTATGCTGCGCGACCGCACGGAACTGCAGTCCCTTACCCGGCAGCTGGACGCCGTCGGCGCGCTCACCACGGCCCTGCGCGCCCAGCGGCACGAGTTCGCCAACCGCCTCCACACCGTCGCCGGACTGCTGAGCATAGGCGACTATGAGGCGGCCGAGGACTACGTCAGCCGGATCGTGGCCACGGGCCCGCTGAAGTATCCGGCGGAGCAGGCCGAACTGCTGCGCGATCCCTATCTGCAGGCCTTTATCGGCGCCAAGAGCGTGGAGGCGGCCGAACGCGGAGTCGTCCTGCGGATCGGCCCGGAGACACTGATCCGCGGCCGGATCACCGAAGCCCAGGATGTCACCACTGTGATCGGGAACCTGCTGGACAACGCCGTGCAGGCCGCAGTGCGCGGCAGCAGCACCGACCGCTGGGTGGAAGTGGAAGCCATGGACGAGCAGACCGACCGCGGAGGCATCCTGCACCTGGTGGTCGCGGACTCGGGGGATGGAGTCGAAGAACCGGAACGGATCTTCGCCGAAGGTTATTCGACGGCGGAGTCCGCACCGTTCGAGCCGCAGGGGCACGGCATCGGACTGCATCTGTGCCGGCAAATCGCCCGGCGCGGCGGAGGAGACGTCTGGGTCGCCAGCCCCGGGCGCCCCGGCGGACCCGGTGCCGTGTTCTGCGCCCGGCTTCCCGGTACGGTCGCCCCGGCGGAAGATGCCTACAATGCCGAAGGGGGCACCGGCCAGGGGACGGATGAGGGCGTGCGGAGAACCCAATGAGCGGCGATCTGCAGGTACTGATCGTTGACGACGACTTCCATGTGGCCAAACTCCATGCCGGCTATGTGGATTCCGTTCCCGGTTTCACCGCACTGCCTCCGGCCGGCACCGCTGAGGTAGCCCTGCGGACGGTCCACAGCCTGCAGCCGGATCTGGTCCTGCTGGACGTGTATCTGCCGGATGCCCTGGGGCTGGATCTGCTGCGCGCCCTGGACACGGACGTGATCATCCTCAGCGCCGCTGCCGATGCGGCGTCGGTCCGCAAGGCGCTGCACCGGGGAGCCCTCGGATACCTGATCAAGCCCTTCTCCGCCGAGCAGCTGGTCCAGCGGCTGCGCGCCTACGCCCGGTACCGGCGCCTGTTGGCGGACCAGCCGTCGGTGGACCAGGACACGATTGAGCGGGCCATCCGCTCGCTCAGCCCCGGCGAAAAGCCCCGGGCGGCGCGGGCGAGTTCGGCCACGGAAGCGGCGGTGCTGGAAGCCCTGGAGCCCGGACGGCAGTATTCGGCCGCCGAAGTGGCCCAGCTGGTGGGCATTTCCCGGACCACGGCGCAGCGGTACTTGTCCGCGCTGGCGGACGAGGGAGCCGTCGAAATCCAGCTGCGGTACGGCAGTACCGGGCGGCCCGAGCACCGCTACGGCGCAGCGCACTAGCGAAGTGCCGGGCTGCATGACGAAGGTCCTGGTGGCCACGGCGAACAGTGTCGCCGTGGCCACCAGGACCGCGTTCCCTCCTGCGGTTCCTTAGCCCAGGAGGTTCCTTAGCCCAGGAAGCGCAGCTGGCGGGGGCGCAGGGTTTCCCAGATCCGGGCGGCGCCCCAGGTGTGTCCGGCGCCGGTGGCGGCCAGGACC
>NZ_JBNHIC010000073.1:0-13053 GCF_059092905.1 Arthrobacter sp. B0427-1-12
CGGCTCGGCCAACATTTCCGGATCCAGGCTCATGCACCTGATGACCGGCAACCTCTCCCACCAGATCGAACACCACCTCTTCCCGGACCTGCCCTCCCACCGCTACGCGGAGGTCGCCCCCCAGGTCCGCGAGATCTGCCGCCGCTACGGGCTGCCCTACACCTCCGGGCCCCTGCTCAAACAGGTCGGATCCTCATGGGCCAAAGTCTTCAAACTGGCATTACCGGACCGCCTGTCACCCAACAGCGGGGCCCCCAGCAGCGGCACTAAGATACAGGCAAAACAACACATACCGGCGGATAAATAGGGAAAGCCCCTCGGGAGGGGCTTTCAGCGTGTTGGACAGTTGATGTTTGGTATTGGTCAGCGGTGATGCGCTCCTCCTCCCTGGGCGCTGTGCGCGCCCTGCCGGTTTCTGTAGTTAACAACTCTAATAATTGCCCCGGCTGATCGTCCAGCGACATGACGAAGAATTTCCGGCGCCAATGCATGGGTTCTTTATTCGCCCTTCTGGCTGAGGGCACGGGTAAGCGAGGAGACACTGACGCTAAGGGTCCGGGCTGTCTTGCTCAGCGTCTTTCCCTGGCTGTGCAGTTCCCTGACGGCCTCTAGCTTGGCAGGGGCTGTCGTGTCAACGACGTTTTTTGGCTGCTGTCCTTGGATTTCGTGTGCGCTCCGGCCCTTTCACCATTTCCGGTTCCGCTGGCCTGCTCGCCACTGTCCCGCACCTGCTTGGGACCCAAATTGGTCAGGAGGGGTCGCGGAAGCTGTGTCTATTGCCAGGAGAAGACGCTGTTCGCTCAGCTCTCACAACGAAGGATTTCGAGAACGGGTTGAATCGAGAATCGGTGTCTCCACGGATCATGGCTAACACTCGGAGCTGCCATTCTGTGACTGTCCTGTGGTTCGACTTCCCCGTATAAAGGCAGCGACCGCCACATTGAATGTCTCGCCATCGCCGTCGGCTCCTGATCCGGATTAGCGTCCAGTTGAAGTACACCTCACCCCGACATTGATCGGACATATCAGCAGTTATCGGCGTTAAGAAGGGCGGGTTGAACCAGGTCAGAGAACTCCGTCTTGGACGGCAGCCGGCAGTGCCGGGAATGGCTTAGCAATCGTCACAGTCCTAGAACTCGACCGGCAACCGAGGCCGCAGCAACGGGTTGTGCAGACACTGTCTGCACAACGTAGCTGTGGTCACTGGTGCGGAATCGATCGACCTGAGGCGCAGGGCAGGTCGGACAACGCCATCCAGCGGGAAGATTTCCGCTGCAGAACCCCAAACATCCGGTATCGGCTCTCGGAATCCTTAAGAGGAATTAGCGGAGCAACAGAGTCTGTAAGTTCGGAAATTCCGCAGTTGCTGCTCTCGCCTGACCGGAATCGCCGGTCTGCGGATGGCTTGCTCCTGTCGAAGTAGCCGGAGTCTGACGTGCGGCAGGCGGCCCTTCTCCACTGTCCGGCAGTGACTCACTGCGTACCGTCAGTGGCAGGCATTGCCCTCACCTGCCAAACAGCCAGGCCGGTGAAATAACGGTTATCGGCTGACCGGAAACGCCCGGAAGGGGGAGCCGGATAGGCTGTTGCAGCCGGCGTTACTGCTCTGGCTGTCGTGCCCCTGATCGGCAGATTGGCCAAGCGTGTCAACAGCTGACCATAGTGCTTTCATGAGCACTTCAGGCGAGCAACCCGGACTCAGCGCCTCCGGCTCGTCGCGTACCTGGCCGGCGCCACGGATGCCTGGACGGTCCAGGACTGGGCCGAGGGCAAGGCCGCCCCGCCGGAGAACACGGTGACGCGCCTGCGTGCCGCCTGGCGGGTTGCCGGGATGCTGGCTGAAACCCAGTCGCCCAAAACCGGCCAGGCGTGGTTCCAGGGCGCCAACCCGCTGCTCGACGACGTCGCCCCGGCACGGCTGCTGCGCGAAGGCAGCCCGGCAAAGGCTGCCCCGCGGATCCTGACAGCCGCCCGGGATTTCGCCGACCGGTGAAATCCGCCACAGTCCGTGGCGCAACAGTGCGGCATGGTGTCCAATACTTGCTCCACCCCCTTTTGCGATAAGGAGAAGAGCAGCCCCCGATGGCCACCGATTACGACGCACCCCGGACCACCGCCGAAGACGAGCCCACCGACTCCCTCGAAGGGCTGCGTGCCCAGCGCGGTGCCGCGCAGACAGCGGTCATCGACGTCAACGAGAACGACACCGCCGAAGGCATCGACCTGCCCGGTGCGGACCTCTCCGGCGAGGAACTGCATGTCCAGGTGATCCCCGTCCAGGCCGACGAATTCACCGGCGGATCCTGCTTCCTGGTCCACCACCGCTCCCGGAAGGCCCGCGACAAATCCCACGCTGGCGGCGGCGGTTGCTGCGGCCCATGTGCCCGGCCTGCATCTGGCGGCCGAATGACCACTGATCTGCAGCGGCTGCGCTTCGCGGCCGCTGCCGACGTCTACAAGGCCGGCCGGCGGGCCGGCCGTCTGGCGCGCACCAAAGCCGGGGCACGGTCTTCACCTACGAGGCGGCCTACCTTGCCGGTGGCGGTGTGCCTGTGGCTGTCACCCTGCCTGACACCCCCGGGTCCCATGGCCCCACCAGTTCATGGACGATGCCGGCGGGGATCCGTCATCCGCAGGTCCCCGTCTTCCTGCCGGGAACCCCGCTACGGCAGCACTGCGCCGCTTACCAGCGCGGCAGGGTTGGCAGGGGGCCGTCGGCCTCGACGTGGCGGGTCTCACCGCGGGCCAGCCATGCGAGCAGGCCCTCGCGGTCCGAGGCCACCCGTACGGCGCCGTCACCGATCACCCACTCGTCGCGCTCTTCAGTCACCAGTGTCAGGCCCGGGGCCCCCTTGGCACGCATGGTGCGCACAGCCGCCTCCAGCGCGTCGAGCAGGGAATCGGGGTCGGCCTCCTCGACCGTCCAGACAGTGTCCAGATCGTGGTGATGGACAACGACCTCCGCGATACGCAGCGCCACAATGCCGGTCGCAGGGATCCGCTTGCCGTGCAGATGCACCTCCTCCACCATCAGCTCCCCGGTCAACCGCTGGGCCTGCTCCGCGAAGTACTCCGCGGAATCCCGCAGCTCGGCGACCAGGTTCTCGCGCGGCAGGGCAGCGAGTGCAGCGATCTCCTGGGCACGGGCCTCGGGCGAAGCGTAGAGCTGCCGCTCCTGCCCGGTGGTGGCCCAGTCAACAAGCCTGACCAACGCCCGGCCGTTGGAAGCGAGATGGGCGACGACATCGGCCCGGCTCCAACCCTCACACAGCGAAGGTGCCCTCATCTCCACATCAGACAACGACTCCACAGTAGCCAGGAACATACCAGTCTCCCGACCAAGGCGGGAAAGGTCCGAATGCAATAGTGCGGCGTTGATCATATTGCCATCCTAACCACGCGCCCGTACGCCAACCACCGACCTCGGCCCGCTCATCCATACCCAAAACATACCGACTCAGACGACCGTGGAACATGACCAGGGCGGACCCTGTCTCCGCAGAAGCCAACTCTTTCGCGCAGAGAGCCACTTCCGCCCCGACATGGAAGGTGGACCGGAGGTCCTCGGCCAAACGATCAATAACCCCAGTCCCCCCTGGCGGTCCTGCCGCTCCAGGATGTCCTGCCCGACAGACCAGTACAGCTCAATTGACACCCCAACCTGAGGTGCTTCCCCATGGCCGTCTTCGCAGACCCGCCCCGCTCCGGTGCCAGGCCTCCCATCCGGCGTTGACCGCATCCAGCCGGCCGGAGCCCGAACGCAGATCAGCAAAGGCTATGCCGCTGGAGGGGATTCGCAGCGGCGCTCTTGTCCCGGGCGGATCCCGTACTGCACGATGGCGGCAACGCACACCCGCTACGGCCGGGCCGGCCGGCCCGTCGCCCAGGAGGCATGATGAGCATGCAGAGCCCCACCCCGACCGCCACGATGCCGGCGGCGTTCTTCGGGCACGGCAACCCGATGAACGCCCTGGAAACCAACCGCTACACCACCGCCTGGAAGGCCTTCGGAGCAGCGGTACCGCGGCCCCGGGCGATCCTGGTCGTCAGTGCCCACTGGTACATCAACGCCACCGCGGTCACCGCCATGCCGGCCCCGCGCACCATCCACGACTTCTACGGCTTCCCGCAGGAGCTGTTCGACGTCCAGTACCCCGCCCCGGGCCTGCCGGGGCTGGTCGAGGAGATCAGCGACACCGTCCACCCCACCTGGATCGGGGCCGACGTCGACAGCTGGGGCATCGACCACGGCACCTGGTCAGTGCTCACCCACGCCTTCCCCGACGCCACGATCCCGGTGCTGCAGATGAGCATCAATGCCGACAAGCCCCTGGACGACCATCTGCAGCTCGGCGCCCAGCTCGCCCCGCTGCGCCAGCGTGGGGTGCTGATCGTGGCCAGCGGCAACATCGTGCACAACCTGGCCGGCATGGACTGGGCCCTGGCCGACTCCGGCTACGACTGGGCGCACCGGTTCAACGAGGACGCCAAAGAACGGATCCTCACCGACCCCACCGAGCTGGCCGCCCTGGCCGCGCACCGGCACTGGCGCCAGGCCGCACCCACGCCCGACCACTTCATCCCCGCCCTCTACCTGGCAGGACTGGCCGGGGCCTCCGGGACAGCGGATGCCGACGTGCTCGTCGACGGCTACTCCTACGGCTCCCTGTCAATGACCGCCTACACCCTCGGCATCCACTGTCCCCAGACAGCCAGCAACGGCGGAGCCCCGTGCCCGCCGTCGGACCTGCCGCCGGACGGCTGCAACATCTGAGGAGATCAGCCGGTTGTTGTCCCACAGCAAACAGGTCTGTTGGCGACGTCATGTTGGAGTACACCCCAACCTGACGTCAGACACCCACCCGGAAAGTTGTCAGATTAGGGTTCAAATTCCCATTTACTGACATACCACCTCGGGCAACTCTTGAATTCCAGCCTTACGAAGGTCCAGAGGCGCACGATAGCCGGCGTTATGGTGTGAGCAATCCGGGGCGGGATCCCCGGGGAACAGTCCTCAAGCTTGTCCTAAGCCCCGAGAGGGATGCTGAAGCATGACCATGGCCCACCGGATCCGGATCGCCGGCCTGCCCATTCTGCTGGCTTTACTGACGGTGGCAGCAGGGTATGCCGTGGACAGCTGGCGAGGCGCTTTCTACATCGCCCTCATTGTTCTTCTGCTGGCCGTTTCCACTTACCTCTTCGACAGATGCACGCAGTCTCCGCAGGAGAAGAGCGCGCGGCAGGCCCGCAAGGGAAAGCGTTAAGGACCGGGACTCCGCCTTCGAACACACCCAGGGCGAAATACTGAGCTGCAGTACTGTCGGACCCGCTACCGAGGAAGGCTTCTGATGGGCAACGTGACCTATTCGATGAGCGTCTCACTTGACGGCTACATCGCCGGGCCGGACGGCGACTTCGACTGGACGGCGCCCGACGAGGAGGTCTTTCGCTTCTGGATCGACGAGATTCGACAGGTCGGCGTCCACCTGTTGGGACGACGGCTGTACGAGACGATGCTGTACTGGGAGACCGCCGACCAGGATCCATCGCTCGACGAGTCGGAGCTCGAGTGGGCCGCGCTCTGGAAGCCGCTGCCCAAGGTGGTGTTCTCCACCACGCTGTCGGCGGTGCAGGGCAATGCCCGACTGGCGTCCGACGGCCTGGCAGAGGAGATCGAGCGGTTGCGAACCGAGAGGGAGGGCGACATCGCGATCGGCGGCGCAACTCTCGCCGCCGAGGTGGCCGCGTTGGGTCTGATCGCCGAGTACCGGGCCATGGTCTACCCGGTGCTGGTTGGCGATGGCATTCCGTTCTTTCCCCAACGTGAGCGCCGGGTGGATCTCGAACTCGTCGAGACCCACACCTTCAGCTCGAGTGTTGTATACCTCCGCTCCCGCGTGGCACGCTAGCTCTACGCGGTCAGGCTGGTCGCGCGAAATTACGGACGTGTCGCGTGCGTAAGCCGGTCCCCCACCGCAACGCTTCCCAGCTGCTCCCCTGCCGCTAAAAAGTTGCCCTCAGATACTGGTCTCGCCGATTCGAGTACGCCGCGCCCGTACACATGCCCGCATCACCGTCTCGATGATGTCGTCGGTGTTCTGGGGCATTTCGGCCGCACCATTGATGACGGCGCTCCAGGCCCGGTTGGTTTCCGGGTCGTAGCCGTCGACCTCGAAGGCTACGGGGTTGCCGGAGAGTGCGAGCTTGGTGCCCTCACCGGTGCGGAACACCACGGTGCCCTGATCCACGGTGTATTTGATGGGGAAGATCTCCGGATGCCCGTCAATGATGACACCAAGCCTGCCTACTTGGGCGCTGCGGATGGCATCCGCAGCATTCGGCCGAAGAGAGGTGGGTGATTCCGGACAGTGCTTCGTCCTCAGGAGTCATGAGGCCAGTCTAGGCACCAGGTGCGCCTGAGCGGGAGGACGACGCCGGCACTGGGGTTCCTTGACTACGGAACCCCAGTGCCGGCGTCGTTAGTTGCCGCTACGGCGTGAGTCGGGCGGGGACGGGCCGAAGCCCGGCAGGTCAGCCCCGGCCGGTCAGCGCGCTGAGCGGGAAGTCCTGGAACTTGATGGACTTGCGCGCCACGAAGTCGTAGGCCTCCACCCGGATCCGGTCCTCATAGAGATAGACGCGCAGGCCGGTTGACTGGTCGCCCGTGACCCGGGTGCCCCCGACATCGCCCTTAGGGCGGACCGCATAAAGGACAGAGCCGGTGTTGACGACGGGGAAGCCGGCCGGGTTCTTCGGGTCGGCGACCCGGTAGGTGCCCCACCAGTCGTTCATGTTGACGTCGCTGTGGGTGTGGCTGGTGAACATGAGGATGTTCGTGTACTTACCGACCACGGCGTTGAACGCGTCGATGTCCTCGTAGTTGTTCTGTTCCCAGGAACTGTGCGTCTGGGAGACCGTGTACGGAAGCGGGAAGTGGTTGAAGAGCAACACGGGCTGCCCCTTGCGGCTCCAGTGCTTGAGGCGCCCGTCGAGCCAGGCCAGCTGCTCGCTGGAGAAGTTGTTGTACGGCTCGCGGCCTTCGCGCTCAGTGTCGCCGAAGTATTCGGTGCCGATGACGATCAGGGGCACGCCGTCCACGACGCGCTCGAAGTAGGGCTTCTTTTCCCCGGCGACCTTCAGGTAGCGCGCCAGGTATACGTCGGATCCTTCTTTGCCGAGCATCTCGTGGTTGCCGACCGAGATGAGGACGTTGCCGGAACTGTGCGGGTTCCCCGCCAGTGCGGCGGCGAGTGCGTCGTAGTGCGTCTGCAGGCCCAGTTCAACGGCATCGCCATTGATGACCAGCGCGCCGGCGGCAGGCGCCATGGCGTTGAGCTGGTCGATGACCCCGTCATAGCGGGCGGAGGAATCGGAGACGTGGATGTCCGAGATGACGTCGATGGCGGTCAACGGCTTGCTGCCGGCCGGGAGCTCCGGCAGCGGAACGCGGACCTCGATGTTGTCGATGGCCCACCATTTGTCGTTGTGGCCGTTGCGGTACTCCCAGGAGAATCGGGCGGTGGAGGCGCCGACGGGCACCTCAACGCGGATCTGCTCGTGGCTGGAGTACTTGTCTTCCCGGTAGACCACGAGGTCCCGGGCCGGACCGCCGTCGAAGGACACTGTGACCGCCGCGGTCTGTTCGGGGCGGCCCTGCCGGTAGTGGGAATCGAACGCGAGCTCAATCTCCTTGTTTCCGCGCAGGCTGATCTTCGGCGTGGTCAGGGCGGCGTTGAGGGTGTCGTCGCTCTCTTGGTCCAGGCGGTGGTGTTCGCTCTCGATGACGGCGAAGGTCCCGAAGCCGCCGGTGAAGTAGTGGCGTTCATCGGTGCCTGCCGCCCAGGTCCAGTCCCGGACGCCGGTGAAGGTCCATCCCGCCCAGCGGCCTTCGCCGGTCCGGAATCCGTGCGCCTCGTTGGTCCAGCCCTTTGGTGCGTTGTGGCTGAATCCTGTGGGACGGAAGACGTCGTCGAAAGACTCGCTGAAGAGAACCTCGGGCATGGCGCCCCTGCCCTTGTTGGCCGGTGCCGCCGCGGCGCTGGTGGCGCCCAGGCTGGTGGCGGCTGCGGTCAAGGCGCTGGCGGTCAGGATAGTGCGGCGGGATAGACCTGTTCGGGGGGTCTGGTGTTGGCCGTTGATGGCGATCTCCTTAGTCTGATTCGCGGAGCCCGATGAGCGGAGCCCGGTTGACGAAGCCCTGACCGTAAGTGGAGGCGGTGACCGATCCGTGATGCGGAGGTGTCGCGGGCATGAACAGGGACGTGGGTGTGACGAACCGCTCCGTGCCGGACGTGATCTGACAGCAACACCGCGCCCGGATTGTGGGGGACGCGACATCGAGGCTGGCACCGGAGCGCGCTCGGGTCGGGTAGTGGCATGCGGACTGTGCAGGCTGTGGATAACGGCCGGCTTCCTCGACAGTCAATTTAAGCTTGCGGCATGGACTTGATTGGTTTCTGGAACGGCGGCGTCTGGCCTTTCCTGACCGGGCCCTCGAGTCTTGGGCCATAGGCCACGTTCCTGGTTTCCTTGGCAATCTGCCATGTGTGCTCCCCGGGCCGGCCATGCGGTAGGCGTTCAGCTTGCGGCCCCGATGATGCAGGGTCAACGAGTGTGTCGCCGGCGCTTCCGTTCACGGGATTGCGCGCAGGACCACTACCGGGCCGGGCTTGGTGATCGACGATCGAACCGGCCAGTGGCCGGTGCTTCGGTGGTCATCGCGTGCCGGCGATCAGACTCGCGTCGAGCGCTAAAGGGCGGCCAGTTGACGAACTGCAGATTCCGCGTGATCTCCACATCTCTTAATTTGTTCCGCAACTCGCATCTCACTCGTACGTGCGGAAACAGCTTTCGATACAGTACGGACTTGGTAAGGGCAAACCGCAGGACATCTGCACTCGATAGCTGGAGGTGCACGACCCGGACGACCGTCGCGTAAGCCGGTGCTGTTCCGCAGGCGAGCACACCATCTATGAGCTCACCGCACTGTTCTCCGTCGGTCGTTCCATCGTCTACCGTGCCATCGAGCGTGCTCTCAAGCGCACCGGCGGCACCATCGTTTAGATCCGAAAACTTCACCGTCCAAAGCAGGATTCCCACCAGTGCGCCGTAAACGTGAATTTCCGTACGGATCCTCTTCAGAGCCCGATTCCGGAGGGCCAAACACGCCGCCATGCTCGCTGCCGGGCGTCGCACCGGTGGACGCGGTTGGGGAGCGGCGGACCCAGAACCAGCCGGGCACCCATGACGAATACCCCAACTGGCGGATCCCGCTGGCCGGCGCGGACGGCAATGCCGTGCTGATCGAGGACCTGCGGGGCAACGAGCGTTTCGCCTCGCTGGTCCGGGCGCTCCAGCGGGAAGGCAATTGATATTCAGCATGTCTGAATAGGTGCAAAAATCGTATTTCTGTTTATGAGTCAGGCCACGTATGCTCGACGGCTGTGACTCGGCTCGCATCCTTCTGCGAGTTGGGTAACACCGATAGACACTCAGTCGCTTACGGCGGAAGCCGGATTCGCGCACTTCCAGGAGCATTCATGCCAGCACCCACGCCCGCCAAACAAGCGGCAGCACCAGCACCCAGTGCTGTTAAGAGTTCCGACAAGGTCACTCGGATCAAATGGTCCTTCGTCGCGATAGGCCTGTTGCTTGGGGTCACCGCCTTCTTCGGTTTCCCCTCGTCGCTGAGCATCGAGGGCAGGGCTGTCGTCGGCATCGGTGTGGTCATGGCGTTCTGGTGGATGACCGAGGCCATCCCGATCGAAGTAACCTCGCTGCTGCCGCTGGTTCTTTTTCCCATCACCGGCCTCGCGACCGTTGGCGAGGCGGCCGCGCCCTACGCCGACTCGGTGATCTACTTGGTGCTCGGCGGAATTATCCTTGGGTTGGCTACGCAGCGCTGGAATCTGCACCGCCGGGTGGCGCTGCTGATCATCATGGCGGTCGGAACCCGTCCTAGCCAGATCGTCTTCGGCCTCATGCTGGCCAGTGCGTTCATCACGATGTGGGTCAGCAACACCGCCACGGCCGTCATCATGGTGCCCATCGGCGGAGCGATCCTTGCGCTCATCAACTCCCTGGAGGCGTCGCGCGTCACGCCGAAACTGGCTGCTTCCATGCTGCTGGGCATTGCCTATTCGGTCACGATCGGCTCCATGGCCACGCTGATCGGCCAGCCGCCCATGGCGCTGATGAAGGCTTACATGGGGGACAACTTCGACATCGAAATCGGCTTTGGCCAGTGGATGCTGGTTGGCGTCCCGTTCGCCGCTTTCATGATGGCGGCCAGCTGGCTGGTCCTGACCCAGCTCGTCTTCCGCTCCGAAGTGGACGAGATTCCGGGCGGCAAGGAACTGATGCGCGGCGAGCTCCGGAGGCTTGGCCGCCTCACCGTCCAGGAGAAGCGCGTTATCGCCATCTTCGCCGGTGCCGCCTTCTGCTGGATCTTCCTTCCGTTCATCGCGGAGATCCCGGCTGTTTCCGCTGCAGCACCGTTCCTGGCGAACTTCAACGACACCTCCATCGCCATGCTGGCCGCAGTCCTCTGCTTTATTGTTCCGAGCGACAAGGTCGGCGAGGGACCGCTGCTTGAATGGTCCGCGACCAAGGAGGTCCCCTGGGGACTGTTGCTGCTCTTCGGCGGTGGCCTCTCGCTGTCCAAGCAGTTCACGTCCACGGGACTGAGTGAGTGGATCGGTGACAGCGTGGGAGGCCTGGCCGGCATCCCCGACATCGTGCTGATCATTGTGGCCATCGTCCTGCTGGTGATCCTGACGGAGCTCACCAGCAATACGGCCACGGCTGCCGCCTTCCTGCCGATCATGACGTCGGTGGGCGTTGGAGTGGGCATCGACCCGCTGGTCATGGCCATCGCCGTTACACTGGCTGTTTCCGGTTCCTACATGCTGCCGGTGGGAACGCCGTCCAACGCCGTGGCCTTCGCGGTGGGCGACGTCTCCATGAAGAACATGATGCGTGGCGGCATCTGGCTCAACGTCATCAGCATTGTAATGATCCCGATCGTCCTGCTGACGCTGGTGCCGCTGGTCTTCGGAGTCGGCATCTAAGCGCTATCTCAGCGTTCCTGAACGACACGGCGGCGGCTTTCCTGCTTGGCAGGGAGCCGCCGTCGTGCTTTCCGGCCGGCCCTTGCAGCGAGGTCCGCTATCCGACGGTTGGCAGGCGACACCCGTCGGCGTGGTCCGCCGGGGTGTTTTGTCGGCGCTGGCCGGTAGGTTCCGTCGCATGAATAAGGTTGATCCCGTGGCAGCCAGCAAAGGCTTTGAAGTGCCCCGTATTTTCCAGCTCGGGGAACACCGGTATGAGTACGCCCTCCTGCAACCGGAATTTGAGCGCGAACCGACACGCGCCGGCTACGGCAACGAGATCCCGGCAATGGCGGACATCCCTTTGACGGACGGTTCAACGGTTCCCGTCTTTGTGGAAGTAAGCGCCTGGACTGCTGCAGCGTGTTTGGTTCAGTGGGCCGATGATGCCGGGAAAGTGTTCTCCTGTTGGGTGCCGGCGGCGAATATGCACAGGTGCGCCCCGGAGCAATGGCACGGGAACTATCTGGCGAAGTGACGCCCAATCTGGGCCTCGGTGGGAACCGCCGACGTCTTGTAGGGCCGCGGCTTCCTGGCTGACGTTCCCGGTGGTGGCGTGAACGGCGGTCCGCCGCCGGCGGCCGGAAGCGCGTGCTGCCACGGGCGGCGGACCGCCCGCACATTTCCAAGGTTTCTGTCGCCTTTCAACAATCATCTATCCGCCGCTACGGGGCAGGGGAGCTCAGAAGCAAAGCGCCGATAACTGCGCATACGTCAGGTGTGGCCGTGGGATGTGTACGGCTGCCGCCGCTTATGGATAGGCAGGCGGGTACCCCATACTGCACGACGAGCATACGGCGATCGTCTGCTGGGGCAGGCGCTGAAGACACCGGAAACTGCAGGTCAGCAACGCGGCTCCGTCGTCTCGGCGCCCCATGATGCGAGAACACTTGGCGGTGTCGCCGGCTGTGGTGGTCGCTCTCCTTCTGGCGCACACTGGTGTGGTGCGTCGGCAGTTCATCGGCGATGCCGCTTAAGGGCACACTTGGTGTCATGGATGATTCTGAGGCGGTTACAACTCAACGCTCGACAGTTGAGGATTGGACGCGGGCTTTGGCAGAGTCTGTTGGATCGCCCGGCGGTGGCGCTGGGGTCGGAGTGATGCTCTCTATCGCCGCGTCATTGGCATCGATGGTTGCCGGATACACCGAAGTTGAGGAGCACCAACGAAGGGAGCTCGCCAACGTTCGCGCACGGGCGCGTTCGCTCCGGGAAGTCGCCCTTCGACTGGCCGACGACGACGCGTCAGCATCTCAAGCTTTCGGGGCCGCGTTTCGGCGGGAACCAGGACCGGAACGGGAGGACGCAATACACCGGGCATCTGTAGATGCCGCCAAGGCATCTGCCGTGCTCGGCGAGCGGGCCATCGATGCCATTGGAGATCTGGAATGGCTCGCTTCCAACGGTAACCCGGCGCTTGTTGCCGATATCGTCGTCGCGTTCGGTGCCCTTAGAGCAGCGGCGACCGGGGCGCGCACCAACGTGAGTTTCGATCTCGCTGCGCTCACCTCCGCGGGCGGTACACTCGAACAGATCCGGGAACAGCATCCGGCCCTGTGGAGGACGGTTGAGGACCTCAACGCGGCAATTGATCGGATCGACGGACTAACTGCCGAGATAGATCACCGTGCCGCACCAACCGACGTCGTCTGATACGGCACCACGTCCGGGGGGCAATCATGACAGGTAGAGCCCCCTTCCTACACTTTTTACGGTGGCGATTCTGGGTGCCGGAGGGTTGTTAGCCTTCCGTCCGCGGTCTGATCCGGTACCGACGCAAGGCTCCACTTGGATAGGGCATCGAGCTTCGGATGATTGGCCACGAAACTTACGCCGCACGGATCCAACGCCGATAACTGCGCATACGTCGGTTGTATGGAGGGATCAGCCTGTCTAGGACTGCTTCTCGACGTAGCAACGGGCTTCTTCGACGCACCCGTCCCCT
>NZ_JBNHIC010000074.1:0-12638 GCF_059092905.1 Arthrobacter sp. B0427-1-12
CTGAAGGCCGGCAGGTGTATCCCGAGCCACAGGCTCACCGCGGTCTAAGGAACCATAGCTGCAGACCACGATTCCCTGCCTCTAGTGAACAAGCTGGTGTATCCGGCGGTTTGATTTAGTAGTTTTCAGCGGCCGGGAACCGGTCGCTGAAGGTGACGGCGAAGGCGTTCAAAGCGGGCTTCCAACGCACTGCCCATCGGGTCCTGCCGGTACCGGTCGGGTCCAGGGACCGGGTGACCAGGTACAGGCACTTTAGCGCGGCCTGCTCGGTGGGGAAATGCCCGCGGGCCTTCACCGCACGCCGGTACCGGGCATTGAGGGACTCCGTCGTTGGTTGAGCAGATCACCCGTCGGATTTCCACGTCGTAGTCCAAAAACGGGATGAACTCCTCCCAGTCGTTCTCCCACAGCCGCACGATCGCACCGTACTTCTTGCCCCACCGCTCCGTTAGCTCCTCGAATGCGGCCCTGGCAGCTGCGGCGTTCACGGCCGTGTAGATGGGTTTCACATCGCGTTTGAGTGCGTCCCAGTCCTTCTTCGAGGACAGGCGGAAGGTGTTGCGGACAGAAAAGATGAT
Organism: Arthrobacter sp. B0427-1-12; assembly: GCF_059092905.1. NCBI lineage: Bacteria > Bacillati > Actinomycetota > Actinomycetes > Micrococcales > Micrococcaceae > Arthrobacter > Arthrobacter sp. B0427-1-12. The sequence continues at coordinate 579 of NZ_JBNHIC010000074.1, forward strand.
GCAGGTTTGCACCGTGGTCAGCGGCCAGACATTGGCCACGACCTCGGGCAGGCCCTTGAGTCCGTCGCAGACCAGGAAGAAGCTGTCCTTCACACCGCGGTTTCTGATGTCGGTGAGCACGCCCATCCAGAACTTCGCACCCTCGCCGCCGGTGCCGGCCCACAGGCCCAGGATGTCCTTCTCCCCGTCAAGGGTGACGCCTATGGCGGCGTAGATCGGCCGGTTGGCGAGACTGCCCGTCGCGGATCTTGACGACAATGGCGTCGATGAAGATCGCCGCGTAGACCTCATCCAGCGGCCGGTTCTGCCACCCGTTCATCTCCTCAAGCACCCGGTCGGTGATCCGGCTGATCGTCTCCCGGGAGACCTCGGCCCCGTAGATCTGAAGCGAAGTGCGCGCTGATTTCCCCGGTGGTCAGCCCCTTGGCGTAGAGCGAGAGGACCATCTCATCGACCCCGTTCAGGCGGCGCTGGCGCTTCCTGACGATGACCGGTTCGAAGGTGCCTTCGCGGTCCCGCGGCACGTCGATCTCGACCGGTCCGGTCGTCTCCGTGAGCACCGTTTTCGCACGCACTCCATTGCGGGAGTTGGCAGTCTGCTTGCCGGCCCCGTCGTGCTTCTCATAGCCCAGGTGCCCGGTCATTTCCTCATCGAGGGCGGTCTCGATGACGGTCCTGGTCAGCGCCTTGAGCAGACCGTCGGGCCCGGTCAGGGACAGGCCCTGCTCCTTCGCCATCCGCACCAGCTCACGGGCAGCCTCGGCCTCGGATTTCTCTGTCAGATTCTCAACGGATTCGGTACTCGTCACAGCCTCAAGTGTTCCGGCCATATCGGGCTCCTCCCCGCCGGGCCTGCCGTCCGGCGTGTCGAGCCGGAAACACAGTTAATTCCACAGTCCCCCCGACGGGACACGCACCAGAATCAGCAGATCAGGATTCTGCCCACCTGGGCTAGAGCTTTTTCCAGCGGAACAGCGCCGAAGTGCCCATCCCGCCGGCAATGCTGATCATCGCCAGCGCCGTTGTGCCATCAACGGCGGCCCTCCTGGCCTGGTGGAAAAGCCTGGTCACGAGCACTGCGCCGGAGGCGCCATAGGGGTGTCCCAGAGCCAGGGCGCCGCCTTCCCGGTTTACCCCGTCGACACTGAACCGGAGCAGGTCGAGGGTAGCCAGCACCTGCGCCGCAAACGCTTCGTTGAACTCGATCAGGTCCGGTGTGCCGACCGGTTGCCGCGACAGCAGCCGGCGGGTTGAAGCCGCCGCCCCTACACCCAGATACACCGGATCCACTCCGGCTGTCTCCCCATCCACGAACATCAAGCCGGTTTCCAATCCAAGCCGGCGCGCGGCGGCCAGTGAGGTCACGACAACGGCAGCGGCACCATCGTGGAACCCGGAGGAATTACCGGCAGTCACGCTCCCGCCCTCTTCAAAGGCCGCCGGAAAACGGTTGAGCAGTCCGGGGGTCAGCTTCCTGCGCGGCCCGTCGTCGGCTCCCACGCGCTGACCCCCGGCCTCGAGGGCAACCAGCTCCGCGTCGAACAATCCTGCATCCAACGCCCGTGCGGCCAGCGTGTGGCTGCGAAGCGCGAAAGCGTCCTGCCGGTGCCGGCCGATCCCGTACCGGCGGGCAACATTCTCGGCGGCCACGCCCATGTCCGGGTCACCCGTTTCCAGCGGGGCGTGCTGCGCCCGGTCATAGAATGCGAGGGTTCCGTCCGCCTCCCGGTAGGCGCGCGCCGGTGCCGTGCTGATGCTTTCCACGCCCCCGGCGAGGATGATATCGGCCCCGCCTGCTGCCACCAGGCGTGCCGCCAGGAGCACGGCGTCCAGCCCGGAGCCGCACTGGCGGTCCACGGTGAGCCCCGGGACGGAGACCGGCAGCTGCGCGGTGAGTGCGGCCAGCCGTGCCACATTGCCGCCGCCGCCGGCGGCATTTCCGATAATGACGTCGTTCACCGCCGCAGGAGCGATTCCGGTATCGGTCAGCAGCCGTGCCAGCAAGGGGGCCAGCAGCTCATGGTTCCGCAGGCTTGATAGGGCCCCGCCGGCCCGCGAAATGGGGGTGCGAAGAGCCGCCACGATCACCGGGGTGCGCGGGTTCACCCTGCCGGTCTGATCACTCCAGGGAACTGACACGCCGGTCGCCTCCTTCGATCCACTCAGCCAGCAGGGCCCTGCTCAGCTTGCCCGCCGCCGTAACGGGCCGCTCATCTAACAGGTAGTAGCGCCGGGGGCGCTTGGCCTGCCCCAGGGATTCTGCGGCCCTGCGGCGCAGTTCCCCCGCAGCCGGCACCCGCCCGTCCTCAGCCAGTATGCACGCAGCCACCTGGCTTCCGCGCAGGCTGTCCTTCAGTCCGACGGCAATGACGTCAGCAACTCCCGGCACGGACCGTAGCGCGGCCTCCACCTCGTGGGGATAAACGTTCTGGCCTCCGGTCACGATCATGTCCGCCCGGCGCCCCATGAAATGCAGCAGGCCCAGGGCGTCGACGAAGCCCTGATCCTGCACCGTGGCCCATTCGCCGAAACACCGGAGCGCAGTACCGTCATCGCCCCAGATGTAGCCATTGCTGATCAGTCCGCCCGTGACACTGATGTTCCCGGGCACTCCGGTACCGCAGGGATGACCGGCGTCATCGAGGATTCGAACTTCCACGCCGGGGAAGGGAGTGCCCACCGCGGTGTCGGGCAATGGCTCCTCTCCCGGTGCCAAGGCGCTGGCCGCCACGAAGCTCAGCTCGGAGGAACCGTAGTACTCGTGCAGCACGGCCTCAGGGGCCCAGCGCCGGGCAGCAGCGATGGCGGCCGGGGAAAGTTTGGCGCCTGCACAGACGATGTGCCGCAGCCGGCGGCCGGCCGCCGGGCCGTGGGGCCGGGACATGGCACGGTCGGCCAGCAGGTGAAGCTGCGTGGGCACAATCACCAGCCTGGTGACGGGGTACTTCTCCATCGTGGACAGGATCTCGGCCGTAGCAGCGGCCGGGACAGTCCGAAATTCCACCCCCTCCCACATGCATTCGGCCAGGGCATACAAATTCAACCCGGATGACAGCGGCCCCGGGACCAAAGTGCATCCGCCGGCCGCGGCTCCGAACATTTTCCCGCTGACCTCCAGTGAAAGCTGCCATGAGCGGCGCGTGCGGCGGAAAGCCTTGGGAAGTGCCGTGGTTCCGGAGGTCAGGCCGACCAGGAAGTCCGACTCCGGGGGACCATCGATCAACAGTTCCGGTTCTCCGGAAGCGGGGCGCCCGGCGGAGTCGATCAACCGATCGGGACACAGCCGTTCGAGCACTGCAGCCCGCTGTGCCGGCAGCCAAGACGGATCGAGAACGGCGCCGCGGCCGGTTCCGGCAAATGAGGCGATGACGGCGACCACCGCGTCGAGGGAATTCGGCAGGCACACCGCCGTCGTTCCAGGACACACGCTGCCGGCCGCTGCAGAGACCAGTTCAGCGAAGGTCAAGGAACTCTCAGCACTGGAAACCGCTGGAAGCTGCGGACGCTCCACCGCCCAGCGTTGCAGCCGGTCTAGGAAGGGCATCGATTCCACCTCTTTGCTTTTTCGGCGATGAAAGTAAGGTGGGGTAGGGAGCCCCGCCGACCCGGGCATTCGCCGGACTCCCCTGCACGCAAAGCCGCATGCACCGTAACACGACCGGAAGGACCCCCGTGAAGATTTACGGGAAACCCGTCGATGCGCACACGCGCTGTGTCCATTACCGGACGCGCAAGGACGTCATCGCCATCAAGTTCCACTGCTGTGGACATTACTATCCCTGCTTCCGGTGCCATGAAGAATGCGCGGACCACCCCGCCAAGGTCTGGCCGGAGGACCAATGGCAGGAGCGGGCGATTCTGTGCGGGGTCTGCCGGACAGAGCTGACCATTGCGGACTACCGGGTGAGCCTCCGCTGCCCGTCGTGCTCGGCCGAGTTCAACGAAGCCTGCAGCAATCATGCGCATCTGTATTTTGCCGTCCCGTCCCCGGATCAGGTCTCGGAAACGTCGGATTCCAGGCCCCGGGCCGAAATAGCGTCCCCGATGGCCTCCGCAGTCCGGATCAGTCCGACGATCACCGGCACCACAATTTCATAACCGGCAGCCTTTTGGCCGCGGGCCAGAAATGCCTCCCGCGCCGTGGTGATCGACGCTGACAGAAGCGGAACAGCACGCACCGTCAGCGACAGCACCAGGCTGGCCCGCCAAGGGCTGATCCCGATATGACGCAGCGGGGCGAGCATTCTGCCGAAAAAGTCCAGCATGTCGCTGCTGCGGGTGGTGTAGGTCAGCAGGCTCGCCAGCAGAACGGCGACGAACATGCGGATTCCGAACACCGCTGCCCGCTCCAGGCTGTTGAAAAGCATCTGGGCTGCGACCGTCAGGACCATGAACGGGACCACAGGGCGCACCGCCGACCAGGCGAACGGGGCCCGGATGCCGACAACCGGGTAGAGCAGCAGGCTGAACAGCAGGAACCCGCCCAGCACATACAGGTCCTCCACGAGGAAAACGCCTGCAAGAACCAGGAACAGCAGCAGGAATTTCACCCCCGCCGGGGCCCGGTGCAGCACTGAAGCACCGTCGACGTAGAGGCCGATCATCGGCAGGTGCGCTCCTTGTTCCGGGAGCTGATCAGGTGCCGGTAAGCGGCCACGGCCTCCCCGGGGGATCCGTCGAAGCGAACCTGCCCCTGGTCCATGACGATGACCCGGTCGAAATCCTCAATGATGTCCAAATGGTGCGTCATCAGGATGACCTGCTGACGCAGATTTCCGATGGTATCGAGGAAAATCTGGACATTGTGCAGATCCAGGAGGGTGGTCGGCTCATCACAAATCAGAATGTCCGGTCCGGTGACCAGGACGGAGGCCAGGGCAAGCATTTGCTTCTGCCCGCCGGACAGGAGGTGCGCCGGGTGGCCGGAAAGCCCGGACAGCCCGTAACGGTCCAGGACCTCGGCGACAATATCCGCCTTCTCCGGCTTGGACAGCTTTTGTCCCCGCAGCCCCAGCGCGACGTCCTCGGCGACGGTGGGCATGATGATCTGGTGATCCGCATCCGAAAAAATGAACCCGACTCTGCGGCGCACCCGGACAGCGTCCTTGCGGGTGTCCACACCATCCACCACAACGGATCCGGCCCGCGGGACCAGCAATCCATTGAGGGTACGGGCCAGGGTTGATTTGCCGCTGCCGTTGGCGCCAATGAAAGCGATCCGATGTTCCCGAAGGTTCAGGCTGACCTGGTGGAGCACCTCGAACCCGTTGAAGTCATGGCTGACGTCTTGCAGTGAAATCATGCTTGCAGATCTTTCCGGCCAGGGAGGCCCACGGGGACCCTACGCCCCGCTCTCGCCTCGCCGGATACCTGCGGGCGGAACCGGATAGGCGCGGTGGACTGCGGCGGCCACCAGTGCGGCCAGCACCGCCTTGAGGATGTCACCGGGGAGGAACACCGCCGAACCGATCAAGGTGATCCCCAGATCCAGGCCGGTAAAGAGGGGAGAAACCAGCGCCCCCAGCAGATCAATGAGCAGCACTCCGCCGAGCAGGACGGCGGTCAAAATCTTTGGAAAGTATCGCTTCCCGGAGCGGATCCTGTCCGCGATGAAGCCGATGACGAAAGCTCCGGCGATCCAGCCCAGCAGGTAGCCCAGCGATGGCGTCATGAACGCCCCGATACCTCCACGGCCGCCCGAGAGCAGCGGCAGACCTGCGGCAGCCAGGACCAGGAAGGTAACGACCGCCAGCGTGCCCCGCCGTGCGCCAAGAACGGCGCCGGCCAGGAACACGCCCAGGTTCTGCAGGACGATCGGCACCGCGATGCCTGCAACCGGAACCGCAACAAATCCCAGGGCGGCTATGAGCGCAGCAAAGAGGGCAATAAGCCCAAGATCACGCGGCAACAGCCCGGGGCGCCGACCGGGGCGATCTGCCTGGGCCTGCTGGCCGGAAGTGAGTTTGTGTGACACAGGAATCCTTTCAGCCACGGCCTGCCAGACTTACCGATACACATACCGGCCCTGCAGCCGGGCGTGAAATCAAAATACAGGAAGCGGTACTCCCCATACTATTCAGAGACCTCCGATGTAATGCGGAGACAAATATGGATTCACCAGCGATCCGGTCATGAAGCAGGTAACCCAGGTCTACGGAATGCGCAGCTGGTAACACCGAATCCAATCGCATCCTGCTGAGCCGCACCGGGTGTCAGTGCCAGTGGAAAACTGACCCCGTAGCGCCGATTAAATATTGACCCCATTCGGTACTGAATGAAGCCGTCGGCGGTGGTGGTCGGGATCTCATCGCCGGGCGCCGGTTCGACCTGCACCGGTTCCGGTGCCGGCTCCGAGCCCGGCGCCGGGTCAGGTGCCGGCGCGAGCACGCCAATGTTCAGAGATCAGATCACAGGCCGGCTGCGCGATCCGATACCCAGAGCCCGGCTATGGGAACGTGGATCACCGCTCTCTGATACTGCTAGGCGCCAACTGCCGCACGCCCGTATTTCCGTCCCTCAAAAGTGTTGATCTAGCGATCGATAAGTAATAGCCTAACCACTGTTGAGCGAGCAGGCCAACAGTGGGAACGCGCAAAGAAGAGCGTTCTTGCTTCATATTTAGGGGAGTTTAAATGTCTCAGTCACTAGATACTCAGTCGCCGAATCGCTTTGATGCTGTGGTCGTTGGGGCTGGTGTCACAGGCCTTTACGCCCTCGAGCGACTGCTCAAATTGGGCCTCACCGTTAAGCTTGTGGAAGCTGGTACGGGTGTAGGCGGAACGTGGTATTGGAACCGTTACCCGAGGTGCCGATTTGATTCAGAGAGCCCATCGTACGGCTATTTCCACGATAAGAAGCTGCTGCAGGACTGGGACTGGTCCGAGGAGTACGCTTCAGCACCGGAAATCGAGCGCTATTTTAACCACGTCGTGGACCGCTGGGGCATCCGGGATCACATTCAGTTCAACACGATTGTTCAGAAGGCCGATCTCGACGAAGCTAACTCAGAATGGGCTCTCACTCTGTCAACTGGGGAGGTATTGCTGTGCAAGTACTTCGTGCCCGCGGCAGGTCTGCTTTCTGCTACTTACACGCCCAATTGGCCGGGGTTCGACTCGTACAAGGGCGAGGTGTACATCACCTCCCGTTGGCCTAAGGAGGAAGTCGATTTCGCGGGGAAGCGGGTCGCCGTGATTGGAACCGGAGCGACCGGCGTACAAGTCATTCCGCCAATCGCAGAAGTCGCCGGCTCTCTCACGGTATTCCAGCGCACGCCAAACTGGTGTTCCCCTCTCAATAATCGGCCCTATTCTGCTGAAGAAATGGCAGAAATTAAGGGCCGATATGACGAGATGCGTGCACAAATGGATATTGCGTGGATGGCTTTTGAACATTACCCCGACCCCCGCAAGACCTTCGATGTGACGGAAGAGGAGCGTCTTCAGAAGTTTGAGGAGCTATATCGCAGCGGTGGCCTCCGAAAGGTATCTGAATCATTCGCCGATCTGGCATTGGACGAGGCGGCGAACAAGGCGTGGTCAGACTTCCTCGCGAGTAAGATCCGTCAACGAGTAAAAGACCCGGTGATCGCAGAGAAGCTCATCCCTAAGGATCACGCGTTCGGCGCCAAGCGGCCTCCGATGGAGACGAACTATTACGAGGTTTACAATCAGGAGAACGTCGAACTCGTCGAGCTGCCGGTCACCCCGATTGTGCGCTTCACCGAGGCAGGAATCGAGACGAGCGAACGCGAGTTCGAGTTTGATGCAGTCGTGCTTGCCACAGGATTTGATGCAGTCACCGGCGCGGTTCTGGATCTGAACATTACAGGCCGAGACGGTGAGGAACTCAGGGATGCCTGGAGTGAAGGACCGGTCACCCTATTCGGCTCAAACGTGCCTGGGTTCCCCAACCTGTTCGTCGCGGGCGGACCGCACGTTGGAGCAGGAAACGTACCGCGGGCTACCGAATTCCAGGTGGACTTTATCGTCGCTCAGATTGCTCATGCAGAGGCCCTGGGTGCTCGATCGGTCGAGGTTACCGAAGAAGCAGCATCCGAATTTCTGGATCATGTGCAGGAAGCTGTGGGGAATATGTCAAAGTTCTTCAGCTATTCAAAGAACTGGTACACCGGTGGCAACATTCCAGGCAAGCCGCTGGTGTATACGCAGTACCCCTCGGGTATTCCGGAGTACGGCCGCAGGATGAGGGAAAACGTCGCCAAGGGCTTCCCCGGTCTGAAGTTCGAAGGAGCTGACGGCAGTAAGCGGTTTCCTGCAAAGCAAGTTCTGGCCGAATCGCGAAGCTAACGCCATGACCCAATCTAACGGCGACGATGTCGTTCGTGGCATGACGAATAGTGGTGCGGGGGTCATGCTCGCACAGAGTGCGAAGGACCGACCAGTTGCGCCTCGCGTTCCAGGGCAACCTCGGCGAACGTCAAGCTCTTCACGCAGACGGATCTTGAGTGTATCGACAGTCACGACGCCCACATCGACCGAGCAGATCGGTCAGAACCTCGAGGGCGTCTAGGCGTGCCCGTCCAAGACGGTTAGTGACAGTTTGTTGGGGTGGTCGGGTTCGACCCGGTGCGCAACGAGCAGCGCCGCACCAACAAAGACCGGGAACTGCTGGTGAAGCAGAACACGTATGCCGCCGGCCCGTCGTTCGGCTCCAGCACGGTGACAGTGGGGCTGCGCCACGACACCGTTGAGATCCTGGACGAGCAGACCGTACCGGTGGTGATCTTCGATCGGGTCTCCGTCCGCGGCACCGCCACCGTCATCGACCTGGTGCGGGTCGTGCCTCTGCTGGCGGCCATACCCAAACTGCAATCAGTGAAATATCGTGCCATTCGAACATATAGTGTCATCGGTCGGAAAGGATTTTCATGGCGAGGACATATGTAGTTACGGGAGCCGCTTCAGGAATCGGTCGCGCGACGAAAGTGCTATTGGAGGAGCAGGGGCACCGGGTGATCGGCGTAGACCTGCACGGCAGTGACGTTGACGCTGACCTATCGACGACTGAAGGTCGAGCGGGTCTTGCCGATGCAGTCGCCGCGATCAGCGGCGGCTCAGTCGACGCAGTGATCGCTGTGGCCGGCGTCGTCACGTCATCGTCGCTAATGGTCAAGGTGAATTACTTCGGCGCGAAGGCCAGCCTTGAGGCGTTGAGGCCGCTATTAGCCAACTCGCCGGCGCCGCGCGCGGTCGTCGTGGCGTCCTTCTCGACGCTCCAGCAGAACAATGCCGCGTTGGTCGCCGCGATGGAAGCTGATGATGAGACCCAGGCAGTGTCGATCGCTGACGATCTGCCAGCGGGTGATGGTGGGCACCTGATCTATGCCTCCACCAAGCGTGCGATTGCCGAGTGGGTGCGGTCTGCGTCGATCACAGAGGAGTGGGCCGGTGCCGGTATTCCGCTCAATGGTGTTGGCCCTGGTGTGATCCTTACTCCTATGACTATGAGGGTGCCCATGATGCAAACCGAAGAAGGGCGTGCAGCACTTCTCGCCGCCGTCCCAATGCCGCTTAACGGGCCGGCCGAACCGGTCGTCGTCGCTCGCCTGCTGGGATGGCTGGCGAGCGAAGAGAACACGCATGTCACCGGGCAGGTCGTTTTCGTCGATGGCGGAGCCGACGTCAGCTTGCGCGGCGCGCATGTTTTCGACGGCGCCGAGGGCACCGAAATGGACATCGCGCGAGCGCCGGTCCGCGCTAATCCGTAATCCGCCACTCCTCGCATGTCCTCGCGGTATCCGAGTTGTGGCGGGCCGGGGGTCTAAGCTTGTTATTTAACCTGCGCGGGTGGTCCCGGCCGGTTCCCTGTAGCGGGGTGCCCCGTTTGCCCGCTTGGCGGCCACCGCCTGATGATCGAAGGGTTCATGCGAGAACTCCCGGATCGGAGGCGGTGGCCGTGGTTATCAGTGTGCCCCATGGGTTGGCGGACGGGGTGTCTGGCGTTACCTTATGCAGTCTGGCGAGATGCTCAGCCACTTCCAGTGCGACAGCTTCCGAAATCTTCTGTGCTCCAGAAGACAACGCACCCAGCGGCTTTCCTGGAAGCCGCTCCATTACGTAGAAATCTCCGTCGATCCCGTTAACAGCGTTACCCATTCGAGAGTTCGCGTAGTAGTGAGAACTCGCGCTCGATACGATACGCCGGATGGAACATAAACGGCACACTGTCGTTCTTTCTCACGACTAGCTCCCGCATCTTATCACCCGACTCAAGGACCGTTACAAAATAGGTCTGCTTGCTAAAACCGCCGGGCACATTCTCCACCGATACGAGCTGCAAATCCGTCCCGTCACTATGAACGGTTCTGAGAAAACTCTCGAAAGGCCGGCTTGGGAGGGCTTCGATCTCCTCGCTGCCACATCATTCGTTGAATCCTGTGGCAGCGCAATTCCTGGAGCGCTTCTGCTGTGCTGGTTGGTGCGTGAATTGCAGTGTGGACTCACTGTGGGATAGCGTCGAGGGCCGAGCTTTACCGTGCCCGCACGTCGACGGGTGGCCCGCTGAAATGCTCCAGGACCCCCTTCGCGTGATCGGGGAGTGCGCGGGGGCGTCCGGTCGAAACGTCGACGAGCACGGTCGATGTCGAAGCGATTGCGCACTCAACTTCTCCATTGCGAACGCTGTAGGCGATATCGAAGCTCGATCGCCCTACCCGTGTCACCCATGCGGCTACATCGACGGTCGGAACGTTCGGCCCGATCGGAGCTCGATAGGCGATCTCCTGATAGCCAATGACGATCCCGGCCCCTTCGCCCGCGAGGCTTTCCACCGAAGCTCCGAGCGATTCGTCCTGATAGATCCGGATACGGGCGAGCTCAAGGTAGGACAAGTAGACCGCGTTGTTGATGTGGCCGAAGCGGTCGACGTCCGAAAACCGCACTTGCATGGGTAGGACAAGTTCCACGAGTTCTCCTATGTTCTTAGAGGCGAGGCGGTGGGCTCACGCGGGCAGGTATCCCGTCGAACCGCGTATGACTAGTTCGGTCGCGAAGCGTTTGTGTTCGAAGTCCGCGTCGGTGTTATTGATGCGCGCCAGGAGCATCTGGAGCGATAATGTGGCCATCTCGTCGATGGGTTGACGGATTGTGGTGAGGTCGAGCACTTTCCACGCTGACATCGGGATATCGTCGTAGCCCACGACCCAGAGATCCTCGGGTACTCGTAGTCCGCGCTCCTTCGCGGCGTCGATGACGCCGAACGCGATGACGTCGGTGGCGCAGAAGATTGCCTGCGGCGGGTCATCTGCGAGCAACAGCCTTCCGGCATCGAGGCCTGCCTGATGCGTGAAATCAGTTTCAGGCATGCGGGCGTGAGGGATGCGAATTCCTGCATCGGCGAAGACGTCGACGAACCCCCTGCGCCTTTCCCGTCCCGTGCTGACCCATGGACCGCCGCCGACGAGGGCGACGCTGGTGCGCGCGTGCGCAAGAAAGTAAGTTGCGACGGCCGCACCGCCGCCAATGTTATCGCCGGTGACTTGATCGCTGGTGATGTTCTCGAGGCTGCGGTTGACGAGCACGACGGGCAAGCCCATCTCGAGCGCGGTGCGCAGTGCTTTCGAATCGCGGGTTGCGGTTGTGAAGATCAGTCCGTCGACAAGCTTGGAGCGGATTGCCTCGATCGCTGCCTGTTCGCTGTTCTCGCCGTCCGAGACCCACACGTTCATGCGTAGGCCGGCGCCATCGATCTCGCGGGCCAGTGCGTAGAGCATCACGGGGTACCAGGGGTTGGTGATTTCGCCGACCACTACTCCGATGGCCCCAGATCGCTTCATCCGCATCGCGCGGGCCTGCGCGTTCGGCACGTAGTCGACCTCCGCCATCACCTTCTCGACGCGTCGGCGATTCTCGGCGCTGACACGAGGCGAGCCCTGCACGACACGTGAGACGGTGGCTTGCGATACGCCGGCGAGCCGAGCGATCTCCTTGCCAGTCAGCATCATCCCTCATCTCCCATGACGGAAAGTGTCACATTCGCCTTATTATCCGAGCCTACTGATGAATGCCGAAGATCCACGCGGGAGGGCCGTACTGCTGT
>NZ_JBNHIC010000075.1:0-12511 GCF_059092905.1 Arthrobacter sp. B0427-1-12
AGGCACCGTCCTGGGCGGCCTCGGTATCGACCAGGACGCTGTCCTGGCGGTCCGGGTCGGACAGTACGGCTCCGGAATCGTCGCTGTTCCACGCTGACCCCGGCTCAGGCAGGCCCATGATGGACTCCATATCGAACGGCCCGGAAACCCGCTGCTCCGGTTGATGTTCCGTCCCTGCCGCCGTCCTGCACCAAGGACCGTTATGCATATTTTTTCCCATAAACGGCGGCGAAGGAAGAGCTGGCCTCTGCACACGGACGGGTCAATGTTCTCCCCCGGTAAAGCAATACCGCCTTCACCGGAGCCTGTCCGTGACCGGCCTGTGGCCGGCAGGCCCCCGCGCCGGCTGCCGGCATCGGGGGTGTGTCCGGTCCGGTCAGTCTTTTTTGAAGGCGTCCTTGACATGTTCGCCGGCGTTTTTCAGGTCGGCCTTGATCTGATCGGCCTGCCCCTCGGCCTGCAGGCGTTCGTCCCCGGCGGCCCTGCCCGCTGCTTCCTTGGCCTTGCCGGCAGCTTTCTCGGCGGCGTTTTTGATCTTGTCGTCCAGGCCCATGGTCCCTCTCCTGCCCTCCCGTACACCTGCCGGCAGCCTCCGGGGCTGCCGCTTTCATCGTCCCACCGCGTCAGCGTCTGCAACAGCTGGAGAAGCCCTCGTTCCGGTCCGCTGCGGTCAGACGCCGGATCCGCACGCGCCGCTCAACAGGATCAGCCGCATCAGGCAGGGACTGAAACCGGAATCGGCCAGTCCGCCCGCCGGCTTGCCGACCGAATCGGCCGGTGCCTGGGCGGCACGGCCGGGTGCAACCGCAGTGAACTGCCGGCGATGGCCCGAAGACCTCAAACATTCCGCAGCGGTCCCGGAACCGGCAGCCGACGATGCACCCGGCTCTCATAGGGCATGCTGAGCACAGTCAATGGCGTCCTTACGTGGTTACCGGATCCGGGTAGGTTGAAAAATCAGACTGCCCCTGCGTGGCCGGCGGCTGGGCGGCACGGCCGGGTGCAACCGGTGTCATCACCTCTGGTTTGTCCGCGCTCCTGCCATCCCGCTGTGCCCTCGGCCAGGGGTCCAGTCCCCTGCAGGTTTCAGCCGGCCCGGCGGCGGCGCCACCGCTGCCAGGGCCGTTCGGTTCCCCAGTGCAGGGCCACGGTCCGGCGGGCCCGGTCCAGCCGCCGCAGGTTCTGCCGGAACCCGTACAGCGACCGCGGCGAGATCCCGACCCGCAGTCCGGGGTCGTACCGGATGGTGCGGTGCGGGCCGAAGTGGAAGCTGAGGTCCACATCGTCGTGCAGCTCCGGATCATCCCGGTGCACCGCCGCACTGACCTCCTGCCAGGCGGCGCGCCGGAAGGCCATGTTGGATCCCCACAGCGGCACGTGCCCGAACACCGGTCGCATCCCGAGCAGGTACGACTGCAGGTAGAGCGCGCCGGCCGCCCGTACCCAGGGGCGGGACAGGCTGTAGAAATCCGCGGTGCCGACCAGCGCATCCAGGGCCGGGTCGGCGGTGAAAGCGTCCTGGATGCGTTCCAGCCAGTGGACCGGCGGCGCCGAATCAGCATCGCAACGGACCACGACGGTGCCAGCCGCCGCGTCGTAACCGGCCGCCGCGGCGGCCGGAATGCCGGGAGCCGGTTCGACGACGACGCGGGCACCATACCGGGCGGCGACCCGAGCACTGTCATCGGCGCAGTTGTTGTCCACCACCACGATCTCCAGCGGCCGGACGCTCTGGCCCCCAATGAGGCTCAGGCACTGGGCCAGCATCACGGCATCATCCTTCACCGGAATGACCACCGACAGCGACGGCTCCATCTCTGCTCCCTTCACCGGCCGGTAGCGGGTATCCGGCAGCCGTATCGCGTGCCTGTGCCCGTCCCGGCCCTTTGGCCCATCCTAGAAGGCCAGGCGCTGCCGGTTCCCTGGACCCGGCGGCCGGTTTCCTCCGGCCGGGCTCAGGGCAGGTGTGCGCTCACCGGGCGATGCGGGCAGCAGAGGATAAGACTTCAGCAGCAACCGGGTAACGAGCAGGCCGGCACCGGAGGCAGAGAAGCCCCAATGCCTGCTTCCAATCCGGGCTGACGGGTCCGGCGAGGGCACAGCACAGCGTCCTTAGCACTGGCTTACCGGTACCCCAACGAGGTCCACTACAGTTACCAGCAGCCGTCCGCGGCAGCGTAGAGAAAACCACTAATCCGCTGTCCGAAATCTCCTAAGCAGCCCACCCGGATGGTGCCGCGGCTCTTCTACCTGCAGTCCCTACAGGTAGACCATCAGAGAGCAGGCAAAATTTTCACGAGAGACTATTGCCAGGGGACCCAACAAGGGCAGCCCCCTGAAGCCGTCCGGCCCCGGTCCGGTGCTGGTGGATTGACCGGCCAGCTGCGGCAGATGCGCTGCCCGGCCCCTGCAGAGCCGACAAACACTGCGCAGCGGACCACGGCCAACCCCCGGATGGGCCGGACGCAGCGCAGCGTCCCGACGGGCGTTCCCCTTCAGAGAGTTCCGCCGCATAGGCTCCGGTACGCAATTGCCGAAGCGGGCGGACCGGAGCAACCAGCCGAACCTGCCCCCCAGGTACAACAGACCATCTTTTCAGCCGCACTCCTGCTGCACAGCCACCGCATAAAATGCCGGGTCTTCCGCATGTGCGGAAGACCCGGTAACCTGCGGATGCGCAGGGTCTGGCCCTTGAGGCCCGGCAGAAGATCCTTGGCTGGATCCTGGCCGTCAGCCTAGCGCCGGTCCTTGACCTTGTCCTTCTTGTCCTTGACCTTGTCCTTCTTGTCCTTAACCTTGTCCTCGTCCTCTTCCTCGTCCTCTTCCTCGTCCTCGATCGGTTCCTCTTCCTCTTCCTCTTCCTCGTCCTCGATCGGTTCCTCTTCCTCTTCCTCTTCCTCTTCCTCTTCCTCTTCCTCTTCCTCTTCCTCTTCCTCTTCCTCGTCCTCGATCGGCTCCTCTTCCTCTTCTTCCTCTTCCTCGTCCTCGATCGGCTCCTCTTCCTCTTCTTCCTCTTCCTCGTCCTCGATCGGCTCCTCTTCCTCTTCTTCCTCTTCCTCTTCCGGATACGGGTCCTCTTCCTCAGCCCCGAGCGGGTCCTGCACGGCGGTGGCGTCGGTGATTACGGATTCGGTGGCAACACCGGTGGTCTCTTCGATGTCTCCGCCTGCCTGGGCTCCGGTGACTCCGACGGCGAGAAATACACTGGAAACCGCCGCCGTTCCGATAATCTGTCTGGTCTTGCTCTGCATGGTCTTCTCCGAAACATGGTTTTCGAAGTGCCGATCGGCACCCTTTTCGGGTTTGCGGATCTTCTCGCTGCAGCCGTTAACGGTTGGGTCCAAGCGGCAAATGCAGCGCTAATTCAATTCCCATCCGTAAACCGGGGGAATTTTCTCAATCATCCCTTGGGAAAACGTTATGAAATTATGCCCCTCATAAATTTCAGGTCACAGCGATTTTCACGATACGGCCCCGCCCGGGTGGAGGAGCCGAAGGCGGGTCCAGGAATGTTCGGGCCCATCTTTATCCACGGACACCGACAACAGCGCCTACAGGGGACAAAGTGGCTCGGCCCCGTGTTTACGCCCCCGGAAGGCGGGCCTATTTCACCGGCACGGCCTGCTGCCCGAGAATCCATAACACAGCGGCCCAAAGCGCCACCACGAGCCCGGCTAACGCCGCAACCCGCTGGGAAAGCTCTCCGGGTACGCCTTTAACAGTGGTGACTGCGCATCATTGGCTCTCCGGCCCGCGGCCGCTCTTCACCGTGTCATGAAGTCTTCAGCGTCGGACCCCTCGGACGCTGAGCGGCACCGGCCCTGTTACCGCCGAGCACCGGGGACTGCCTGCCCGGGCCCCGGCCCGTGGGCAGCCCCGTTGTTCACGCGGTCCGCGTTTTCGGGCCGAAAGACGGGGCCGGCCGGGGATTTGTCGCATAAGCTTGCAATAACCGTGGAGACCGGCTCTACGTGGTCTTCTATTTCGCTGGCCTGCCAACCATTGGAGGATCGGCTTACGCGAGACTGAGTGGTTAGCAGTTCGGCTCGTCGGGCGACGTCATTATGTGCTTCGTGTGAGCACCTGCAATCAGTCTAAAAGTGCCGGGCATACTGATTGCATCGCATCACTGGCACCTTGATGAGGCGCTTGCAACGGTAGCGACCGCCCCTGACCGGGTGCTGGGTGTGAGGCAACGGTTGGTTGAACGCCTAGGACGGAGGCTGGCCTGGAGAGCCGACCCTCGGTGCGACGTGGAGTCTCAGGCCTCGTCGGCTTCGTCGAAGATGCGGAAGGCCAGGGTCCCGTGGGTGACCGCCGCGCCGGCGCCCAGGGCGGCGGCGATCATGGTGGCCTCGGCGATCTGGGCCTTGGTGGCGCCGGCCTGCTTGGCCTTGGTCACGTGGACCTGGAGGCAGTACGGGCACTGGGAGGAGATCGCGACGCCGACGGCGATCAGCTCGCGGTTCAGCGGGTCAATCGACCCGTCTTCGCGGCCGATCGTCCCGTCGAACTTGGCGTAGGCGGTGAACTCGGGTCCGGCCAGTTCCTTGAACTCGCCCAGCCGGTCCAGGTCCTGCGGGGAGTGGTAGTGGGTCGTCATGGTGTGATCCTTTCCAGTCGGGGTCAGAACAGGCGCGGGAAGCCGGTGACAGTCTCACGGTCCGCGCATGGCGGTCCCGGCCACCCGGGTTCTCCACCTGGTCCCAGGGCGGCGCATGCCACCCCCGGGGCAGGTTACGTCGATCCGGCCAGGATCTGCAGCGTTGCGCTTGGGGGCGGCCGCTGCCCAGGTTGAGTGTCGCATCAACGAACGAATGTTGAGGCAAGTGGTGCAGCGGGCATCCGAGGGTCGCCGATGACCATCGCGGGCAGAGGGGGGCGGGATGCCAGGCGGGACCGGGCATCCCGACGGGTGTTATGGCGTGCGGGCCTGGCGCGGCGGCGATTGCAGTCACGGGGTGACGGTGGGGGCTGCGTATCCTTCCCGGAGCAGGGATTCCAGCGGCTCAACGCCGGCATGGGATTCCGCGGCCACATCTTCGACCCATGCGAGGGCCAGTTGGGCCAGAAAAAGGTCCCTGGCGCTGATATCTGGTCTTGCCATCCCTTTGTCCTGGGCGCGTTGGAGGAACTCCGCGGTGATGTCCTGCAACTCCATGCACGTGAGGGACAGCGCCGAAGTCTGCTCCTTGACTGCGGAAAGCATGGGGTCGGCCAGTCCCTGGAATGTCTTGAAATAGTCGCACAATCCGCGCAGCCAGTCCTGAAGCGACGAGGACGCGTCCCCGGTCTGCGCCAGTGAATCCCGCATGGCCCTGAGCTCGTCCAGGCGTTCTCGCAGGGTCGAGGCGATCAGGTCGTCGCGGGTCGGGAAGTGCCGGTAGAGCGTGCCGGGGCCGACTCCTGCCCCCTTGGCGATCTCGTCCAGCGGCGCCGCGACCCCCCGCCGGGAAAACTGGGTCAGCGCCGCCTCGATAATCCTGCCCTCGTTACGCCGCGCATCTGCGCGCCTTGGTTTCGAGCCGGTGAGCAATGCGGTCCCCTACATCTACGGTTTTGACAATCGGAGTGTGTCTCCGCCTATAGTAGCAATCGTTGAAGTGGAGAACGTGTCCGCTTGTGCGGACCGAGGGGGTGGGTGTGGCACCTCTCCAACCCCTCGGCCGGCCTTTCCGCGCAGAACCGGCTTGGACCCGCAGACCCGGGCGCAGAACCGGCCACAGGGTCCGGGAAGCAAGGGCCGACCCCATCCGTGGGTCGGCCCGTAACCAGGAGAGACGACCGCATGGCCGATACGGCAGTACAGGATGCTCCCGAACTGTCCATTCTGGACGTCACGTATATCTACCGCGGCAGTACGCCGACCGGGGCCCTGAGGAATTCCACGGACGGTGGCAGGAACGCTGCGGGGCTTGGCCGGTGATGCCTTGGCCGACGAGATCATGATTGTCGACTTCCATGCAGACCAGGAGGGCCGTCTGCGGGCCTACGACCTGCTGGCCAAGGAACTCCTGATCTGACGCCCCATGTCCATATGTCCATGAAGCATGCGGGGCTCGAATCCTCGAGGCCCCATTATTCGAAGGGAAAGTGCCCGGCAGTGGCCAGAGAAAAGAAGTTGAAGATGGGCGCCGTCCTTGAAGGCCTTGGATGGAATTTCACGGGCTGGCGCCACCCTGATATGCCGGTCGATGCCAGCGAGAACATTGACCACTATGTCCAACAGGCAAAGATCGCGGAGTCGGGGAAGTTCGACACGCTCTTCCTGGTCGACGTCAGCCACGTCGGCCCCGGGAACATCCCCCACTACCTGAGCATGTTCGAGGGCGTGAGCATCATGTCCGCCTTGAGCATGGCGACCACCCGCATCGGGTTATCGGCGTCGATTGCCACCTCCTACGCTGATCCATTCACCGCCGCACGGCAGATCCTGTCTCTTGACAAGATCAGCAAGGGACGGGCAGGGCTCAATGCCATCACGTCCAATCCGGGGGGAATGGTCAACTACAGCAGGGGGCACCTGACCAAGGCCGATCAGTACCCCATGCAGACCGAATTCATGGAGATCGCCCTGGGCCTGTGGGACTCCTACGAAGATGACGCCTTCATCCGGGACAAGGAACGCGGCATCTTCCTGAACCCGGCCAAGATGCACCCCGTGCGCTACCGGGGCAAATACTTCTCCGTGGACGGTCCGCTGAATATCAGCCGATCGGCACAAGGCCGGCCAGTGCTGTTCACGGCAGGGTCCTCCGCCAACTTCATGGAGAACGCCGCGAAATACACGGATGGGGCCTTCATTCTGGGGCAATCGCTTGAATCCTCCCAGGCCACTGCGACCGAGCTCAAAAACCGGGTCGCGTCAGCAGGGCGATCAGCGGAGGACTTCGTCATTGCACTGTCGCAGACGCCGCTGGTCGGAAGAACCGAGCAGGAAGCCGAAGCGAAGTTCCAGGAAATGCAGGATCTGAACCGCCCGTACCCGCTCCCCCGACCCCTGTTCTTCGGCTCCGCCGAGAACGTGGCCGACCAGATCCAGGAATGGCATCAGGCAGGGGCGATGGACATGTTGCTGGTCCGGCAGGACCACCCCACCGGCCTGAGGGACTTCGTTGACCTGGTCGTCCCGATCCTTCAGGACAGGGGCATCTTCCGAACGGACTACGAATCCACCACGCTGCGCGGCAACCTCGAGCTGCCCATCCCGCAGCATCGTCGGCCTTGACGGACCCAGCCCGGCCGGCACCGGCACGGCCCAGGGCCCGCTCATCGAGGGCCGCCGAGACTGCCCTGACCGAACCCCGAGGAAGGAAAAACCCATGACCACCAAGAACGTCACAGATGCCAGCACCTACCACCGCCTCGGCGACCACACCCAGACTCCGGCGAAGCGCTTCAGCGGTGGCTCGAAACACTCGGCGACTGGATCAGGGTTTACCACGGGCTGCCCGAGCCCCTGCGGGCGGCCTGGATGACGCCCACGTCTCCGCTGACACCCACCGTGCCAGGGACTTATTGACACGACCGAGGACTTCCTGCGCAGGGCCCAGCGGGACGGCCAGGCCAGGGAGGGACTGAGCGGCCGTGACCTTTACCTCGGGGCGCTGGCGGTGGTGTGGGCAGCAGAGGCCGCGACGGCAGAGAGCACCACCTCGGACCTGCTGCCCACGGTGCTCCGCTACGGCTGGGCCGCCGGCTAGGGGCAACCCTGAAGATGGCGGCCACCGGCCGGTACCGGACTGTGCCTGATGTCCGCTGCCTTGACGATGGTCAGGTCGGCGGGGCCCGGGGGCCATGCACCATTTGCCAGATCCCGAAGGACTCAGGCAAACCACCCCAAATCCTCCCCCGGGGGCGGGCAGCCACACTCTGTACGTCGAACACCATCCCGCTGCCGGTGTCGCCTGACCGGCCCCGCTGAGTGCGTCACGGGCCTCAGCGGGAGACAGAAATACCACCAGCGGTGATCGTTGTCACCGCTTAATGCACCCACTGTGCGAACGAAGGGAAACTCCGACAATGTCTGTGCCTTTGAGCATTCTCGACCTGGTCTCCATCTCCGAGGGGTCCACGGCCCGGGACGGCATCGCCGCCTCGATGGATTCGGCCCGCAGTGCTGATCGGTTGGGCTTCCACCGGCTCTGGTTCGCCGAGCACCACAACACCCCCAACCTCGCCTCCAGCGCCACCGCACTGCTGATCTCCCAGGCCGCCTCGGTCACCGAGCGGATCCGTCTGGGCTCCGGTGGGGTGATGCTGCCCAACCACGCCCCGCTCATGGTGGCCGAACAGTACGGCACGCTGGCCAACATGCACGGGGACCGCATCGACCTGGGCCTGGGGCGCGCTCCGGGAACGGATGGGATGACCGCCCAGGCGCTGAGCCGGTCTTCGGCCGAACCGCAGGCCTTCGCCCGAAGCATCCATGATCTGCAGGGCTGGTTCAGCGATTCTGGCACCGCGCATAGTACGCCGATCGTCTCGGCCGTGTCCGCCGGGACCGAGGTGCCGATCTGGGTGCTGGGGTCGACCGTCAATGGAGCCTCCATCGCCGGCCAGCTGGGCCTGCCGTTCTCCCTGGCCTCGCACTTCGCCCCCAACCAGATCGATGACGCGATCCGGGTGTACCGGGAGGCCTTCACCGCCGAAGTTCCCACCGCCCAGATCGACGAGCCCTACGTGATGGCGGGCATCAACGTCATGGTGGCCGACACCGACGAGCAGGCCGAGCGCGAGTTCACGGTGGTCGAGCAGATGTTCCACGACACCCTGACCGGGCAGCGCCGCAAGATCCAACCACCGGTGGACCCGGACACGCTGGTCGGGCAAGGCGGGAAGGACAATCCCATGCTCCGCGTCAAGGCCGTGGGCGCCCCGCAGACGGTGAGGGCGCAGCTGGAGGAGTTCGTCGAGCGCACCGGCGCCGATGAGCTCATCACCTCGACCTATGCGTTTGATCCAGCCGTGCGCGACCGCTCGTTGCAATTACTGGCAGAGACCTGGTTCTAAACAGCACGTGACTCTGCCCCCGGGTAAAGCGCAGCAGGGCCGGACGCCCCGGTGCCTGGGGGGCCTACCCCACGGCACCAGCACCGGGCCGAACCAGGGTCGAGAGTCTTCAGGAGGAACTTGCGCCGAGCACGCTTTTTACCTCGACTACCAGAACGTCAAGGCCAGCACCCCGAATACACCTACTCCCCCGCCACGAAGGACCCAGCGTATGCCCCAACCGGACGGGCAAAACGCTCCCCCACGCTTTATGACCCACTCCTGCGTCGCGGACATGAAGTCCATCGTGACTTCTCTTCGCCAGGCATGCGAGCAGTTCGAGCAGTTCCGAACCAAGATGGGCGCTGCGCTGGCGCAAGCCGCCATCTGATGGGCGTTTGAGGCGGGCCGTTCGGGCCGCGTAGCCCGCCGTCTTCTCCAAAGAGTGCCGCGCCCTGGTTCTGGGCGCACAGCGCGGGGTCGGTGTGGTCCATCACAACCAATGGCACACGACCCGCTCTGAGAGGGCGGGAGCTACTGGATCCGACGCGGAGCGGGTACAGGACGTTCTCCATGCGGGGGTCGAGTTCGGCCGGGGGTTCTGGCTGTGCCGGTTCTTCCGGTTTTGCTGCGTCGGCATGAGCTGGTCAATGCGTGCCGAGTCCGTCTGGGCGGCTTTGAGCGCGTCGGCGTGCTTGAAGGGTTCCGCCAGTGCTTTATCTGCCTGTTCGACGCGCGACCCGGTACGGTTCACACCGCCATCGAGCGGGTGGTTAGGCTGGGTGGATGGCGACAGTTATTCTCGTGCGGCACGGCCGCACCACAGCCAATGCCACTGGACTGCTGGCCGGTCGGGCCGTCGGCGTCAGCCTGGACCAGATCGGGCGCGGCCAGGCGGCTCTGACCGGAGACCGGCTCGCGGCCGTGCCCCTAGTCGGGGTGGTGTCGAGCCCTCTTGAGCGTTGTCAGCAGACCGCCCAGCTCATCCTCGATCGCCAGACTGGCACGCCGTACGCGCCGGTCGATCTCGATCTCACCGAGTGCGATTACGGCCAGTGGCAGGGCCGCACGCTCAGTGATCTCGCGACCGAGGATTTGTGGCAGGTTGTGCAGTCGCAACCGTCCGCCGTCATCTTTCCCGGCGGTGAGTCCATGGCCGCGATGCAGGCTCGGTCGGTGGCAGCGATTCGACGCCACGATGCAGCCTTTGAAGCCGAGTACGGGCCAGGGGCCGTGTGGGTGGCGGTGAGTCACGGTGACATCATCAAGTCAATCCTCGCCGATGCGCTCGGCATGCACCTTGACCTGTTCCAGCGTATTAACGTGGGCCCCGCCTCCGTATCGATCGTGCGCTACGGCGCTAGTCGGCCGAGCGTCTACGCGACCAACACCGACGCGGGGGATCTGTCGTGGCTGTCGAACGGCATCCACTCCGGCGATGCGCCGGTGGGCGGCGGTGCAGGGCAACAGGCGCCATGAACCTCATGTGCCTAAAATACTGACATGCCTACACGTGTTCACGAGTTTGCCTGGCCTGATCGGGTCGTCGTTGGCACCATTGGCCTTCCGGGGGCGCGCACGTTCTACCTGCAGGTGCGCGCAGGGACGCAGATCGTGAGTATAGCCCTGGAGAAGCAGCAGTCGGCTCTGCTCGCGGAGAAGATCGACGAAATTCTCGACCAGCTCATCACCGTCGAGGGCAACCCCTTCAGTGTTCCCACGAGTACTCCCATTGAACTTGTCGACAATGACCAGCTCGAGGCCGTTCAGGAGCAGTTTCGGACCGGCGCCATGAGCTTAGGTTGGGACCCAACCACGGCGCAGGTCGTAATAGAGGCCTACTCCATCACCGATGCCGATGCTGATGACAACGACGAATCGCTTGATGAGGACGGCGCTAACGAGCCCGAAATGCTGCTGGTGCGAATGCCGGTCGGCACCGCCCGCGCATTCGCCAGGCGCACCCGTGAGATCGTGGGCGCCGGGCGTCCGACGTGCTCGCTCTGCGGTTACCCCATAGACGCCGACGGGCACATCTGCACCCTTCCCGAGGTCTGATGCCAGCGCCGGACCTAGTGACCGCCGAGCTGACGCTCACCGGCCGCATCACGACGGCTTCAAACGCTACATTCCTGGGCAGCATCGGCGACGTGGTGGTCGTCTATAAGCCGATAGCAGGCGAAAGTCCGCTGTGGGATTTTCCCCACGGCACCCTGGCTCACCGGGAGGTGGCCGCCTACCTGGTCTCGCAGGTCTTCGGCTGGGACGTCGTGCCGCACACCTGGCTGCGCGATGGTCCGATGGGCGAAGGAATGGTGCAGCTCTGGCAGGAGCAAGACCCCGCCCAAAGCGCCGTGAACCTGGTCGCGACGGACCACGTGCCGGAGACGGGCTGGAAACACGTTCTCGAGGGACGAGATGAGAACGGACGGATGATCGCCCTCGTTCACGAAGACTCGCCAGTGCTCAGACGCATGGCGGTGTTCGACATGGTCGTCAACAACGCCGACCGCAAAGGCGACCACATTCTTGCCATGACGGACGGACACCGGCACGGCGTGGACCATGGGCTCACCTTTCACCGTGACCACAAGCTGCGCACGGTGCTGTGGGGGTGGCTGGGAGACGCTCTGACCGCCGAGGAACGCGACGGCATCGATCGTGTCAGCGAAGGACTGCACGGTGGGCTGGGCCGAAACCTGGCGGACCTGCTCAGCGCCGAAGAAATCGCATCGCTCGCCGCGCGCTGCGCCCGGTTGCGCTTGGCAGGGCGGTTTCCGGCTCCGAGCGGTGAGATGTCGGCGGTGCCCTGGCCGCTGTTCTAAGGGAATTACGGCTACGCGCTTCGCAGGCTGTGTCACGTTGATGGCATGGATTTTAAGGTAGCGACGGAGCTCATCATTCCTGAGTGCGAGCTCGGCTGGCGATTCTCCAAGGAGCCAGGCCCCGGCGGGCAACCCTCTGTTCCGAAGGTTTCGGCGATGCGAGAGACATCAACTGTCACCGGGAATTCACGGCACAAACGCCGATAACGGCGCATATGTTCGGTGATTTTCAGCCGTGTGGTGAGCCGGGTTCGGGGCCAAGACCGTCATCGGTGCTGCGCATCCAGTAGGACCAGCAGGTGCCTCCGCCGGACTTGGAATGGAACCGGACACCGGCCGCGTAGCTGCCCGCACGGCTAGGCATCCTCGTGCCCCCGGTTCGGCACGGGATGAGGTTTAGGTAAGGCGCTCTCCGGTGATGTGGGCCAGGTGGTTCACCAGTTCGGTCTGCAGCCGGTGGTCGTAGGCGGCCCGGTGTGCTTGCACGAGGTGCTGATGGTGCCAATAGCCGCCACTCGTGCGTGCCTTAGGGTCGTCGCTGGTGGCAAGCCATTCCTGGGTGAGGTGGCCGAGCCGCAGGTCGTCCGGGGCGTTCGGGCCGCCCATCCTGGTGGGCACCCAGCCGGGATCGACAGCGTTGCTGAGAACGTCCGGCCATAACCGGGCGACGGCCAGTGCGAGAGCGGTGACGTAGA
>NZ_JBNHIC010000076.1:0-12492 GCF_059092905.1 Arthrobacter sp. B0427-1-12
GCAGGAACCGCAGTAGATGTTGAACGGGACCATGACGCGGTCGCCGCGTTTGAGGTTCTGCACCGAGGGGCCGACCTCTTCCACCTCGCCGATGAATTCATGGCCGAAGGTCATGCCCACCCGGGTATCGGGCATCATCCCGTGATACAGATGCAGGTCCGAACCGCAAATAGCGGCCAGTTTCACGCGCACGATGGCATCGTTGGGATGCTCGATCGGCGGAATATCCTTCTCCTCCACGCGGACCTTGTAGGGTCCGCGGTACACCATCGCTCGCATTAGCGCCGCCTTGATTTGGTTAGGACCGGACAAAGATTTGATTAGGGCCGGACGAAGGCCTCTTCATGCTAAGCATGCTTGGTATTGGATGTCGAGGGCCGGCGTAAACAGACCCGTACCCGGCTGGCCGCCGTCATGCTGTTGCTCTCAGGCACCAGTGATAAAGTGAGCGTCCCCACACGAGCCGAAAGAAGATGGGGACAGGTACGCGCTGAGGAGGATGGGTTGCGCCACGAAGTGAAGTTCGTTCCGGCTCTGGCCGTGGGGCTTGTGCTTACGCTGGCCGCCTGCGATGCGCCGGTTGCCGCCCCCGCCGAGACAACGAGTCCGGCTGCCTCCACGTCTTCGGCCGCCAACGCGCCGCCATCCACGCTACGCGCAGAACCTTCGCCTGAGGTATCGATTACTTCGCCGGAGGCAGAGCGTCCGCCGCAGGTGGAAGCAGTGGTCTCATCCAACGAACGGGCCACCAACGCTGGCCGCCAGATCCTCGAGGCCGGGGGTACGGCGGCCGACGCCTCGGTTGGCGTAGCGGCTGTGCTCAGCGTCGTCGAGCCGTTCTATTCGAGCGTGCTCGGCGGCGGCACCTGGGCTCTGTACTATGACGCTGACCGCCAGGAGGTCACCAGCGTCAACGGAGTCGGGCCCGTCGGCAGTAAAGCGACCCTGGCGGATTATCGCTCGCGGGCAGACGCCTTCGGCATGCACCAGGCCATTGTCCCCGGCGCCTGGGACGGCTGGATGGCCTGGCTCGAAGAATATGGTGAACTTGAGCTCGGGGAGGTTCTGGCCCCGGCCATCGCGGCGGCCCGGGAGGGCTATCCTGTGAGCTCGGAGATGAGCTACTGGCTGAATCTTCACCAAGCGGATATCCGGAGCAGTCCGATTCTGAGCAGTCTCTACCTCCGCGGCGGCCGCCTGGTCGCTCTCGGCGAGACGGTCCATCAGCAGGATATGGCCGGTACCTTCGAAGCGCTGGTCGCAGCCTATGACAGCGCAAAGGGCGCCGGCCATGCAGCCGGTATCCAGGCGGCCCGGGACTACTACTACCGCGGCCCCATTGCCGCGGCCATCGTGGCCTTCTCCGACCAGAACGGCGGATATTTCACCGAACAGGACTTCAGCGGTTTCGAGGCGGAAATCGTTGAACCGATCTCCGTTGACTACAACGACCAGATCACCGTGTACCAGAACCCGCCCAACAGCCAGGGCATAGCCATGCTGCAGGCGCTGAACATCCTCAAGGGCTACGATTTTTCCGGTCAGTCAGCGCACGATCCCGATGTAATCCACCGCCAGGTGGAGGCCGTCAAGCTCGCCTATGCCGACCGGTATGAGCACGTGGGGGACCCGGAGCGGGCGGAGGTGCCGGTCGCGGAGCTGCTCTCGGAGGACTACGCCGCAACGCAGCGCCAACGCATTGACATGGGCCGCGCCGCCAGCTGGCCGATCGCAAGCGGACTCGACCGGCAGGCCACGGACACCACCACCTTCTCCATCACGGACAGTGCCGGCAACGCGACCGCCGTGACCACCAGCCTCGGCGGCCAGTTTCTGGTGGTCGGCGATACGGGCATCCATATCAATGAACGGATGAACTTCATGTCGCTGGAGGAAGGGAACGTCAACGTCGTTGCCCCCGGTGCAACCGTTCGCCACACCTCGAACCCCTACATGGCGCTGCGGAACGGCAGGCCGTTTATCCTGGGCGGCAATACCGGCATCGACACTCAACCGCAGGGTCAACTGCAGCAGTTCATGAATGTTGTCGAATTCGGCATGTCGGCACAGGAAGCGGTTGCCCAGCCCCGGTTTGTCAGCACGGCGTTTCCCGCGTCGAACAATCCCTATGTAGTCGGGAACACATTGCAGGTGGAATCGGCCTTTCCCGCCAGTACGGTCCGGAGTCTGCGCAGCCGCGGCCACAACGTCGTTGTCGGCGCCGGTATTTTCGGCAGCGCCAACATGCTCGTCGTCTCCGAGGACGGCACCGATGCCCAGGTGGGGGCCGAGCCGCGGAACGAAACGGCGAGCGGTGTGGTCACGCCCGTCAAGTTTCCTTGACACTTCCAAGGGCAGTGAAGGTCTACGGCGGCACCCGGCCGGGTGCCGCCGTAGACCTTCACCTCAGCCGCGGCTTCCTGGCTCAGACGGGCTCGACCCCAAGGACCGGCAGCTTGTTGAGGCTGTGGGTCATGTTGCTGATTGCGCGCTCCGGCTCTCCGACGGTCAGGCGGCGCACCCGGCGGGCCAGAGAGTCAATGACGGCGTGGGCCTCGAGGCGGGCCAGACCCTGCCCAGCGCAGCTGTGCAAGCCGTAGCCGAAGGACAGGTGGTCCACCGGATTCCGCTTGACCAGGAACGCGTCGGGGTCCTCGTAGTGGCGCGGATCGCGGTTGCCGGACCCGTAGAGGATGGCCACCTTGTCCCCGGCGGGAATCAGCGTTCCGTCGATCTCGATGTCCTCCTTGACCAGCCGCGCGAAGGCGTGGGCCGGCGCTTCGTAGCGCAGGACCTCGTTGAACGCGGAAGGGATCAGAGACCGGTCCTCGCGGACGAGGTCGAACTGATCCGGGTGCGCCGCGAACTGCGCAATGGCATTTCCGATTGCCGCGATGGTGGTGTCCACGCCGGCCCCGAGGTACTGGTGGATGATCTGCCCGCAGCTCTCCATCGGGATCTCGCCGCGTTCGGCGGCGTCGAAGATGGCGCGTCCCATGCTGCCTTCCGTCAGGTCGGTGGCCTGGACGTTCACGCACCACTGGAACAGCTCGCCGGCGACCGGGAAGTTCTGCACGGTCCGCTCGTTCATAGGGCCGAGGACATTGAAGGCAGCCTCGCCCCAGCGGAGGATGTTTTCGCGGGCCTCCCCCTGCACACCGATCAGGTCGGTCACCACCTCCAGGGGCAGCGCCCGGGCCAGATCGTCGATCGCGTCGAACGAGCCGCGCTCCACCACCTCGGCCACCATCGCGTCGGCCTTCTCGTCAATGCTCCCCTGGAGCTTGCGGAGCGCGCGCGGCGTGAGGTTTTCGGTGAGCGCCGCGCGGAGCCGCTGGTGCTCCGGCGGGTCGGTCGCCAAGCTCGTCCCGACGAGGGCGGCGTTCATGTCGTCGTTGAAGGCCACGGCGGTGGAGGAGAAGACCTCCCAGTTCGCCAGAGCCTCGCGGATCGCTTCGTAGCGGGTCAGCGCCCAGATGCCGTTCTTTTCGAGACGGACCACGGAGCCCTGTTCCCGCAGTTCGGCGAAGAAGGGGTACGGGTCCAGCAGAACCTCATCGGAAAACAGGTCGATCTTGGATGAAACCGATGTCTCAACGGTCATCAGGCACCTCACATAGTGGCTCGGGGTTCGCATCAGCGGGAAGGCGCGCTTCCCTTGCGAGTCGTTGTCTGCATGGGCGGCGGTGGAGAGACCGAAGTCCCCATTGAGATCTGTCTCACAGCACCGCCACTCACATTCAAGGCCATCGTCAGCCCATGGGGGAAGTGAATAATCCGTATATGTTCCATGCAGGAGCTGAATGCATTACCTGGGCGGCAGGTAGCGGGCCCGCAGCGGTTCGGCGGCCTCGAGGAGGATTTCACGCAGCCAGGCCTTGAACGGGCCCTCGGCGAGCCAGGGGTTCCAGACCATGTCGATGCCCAAGGCCTCGATAGGGAACGGAAACTCCTCCACGCGCAGGTCGAACCGGCCCTCGAATTCCAGTCCGACCTGGTACCGGTGGACCGCCACGCCGCCGCCCGCCTGGGCAATCAGGTGGGGAATGAACAGGTAGTCGGACACGAGCTGGCGCACTCTGTAGGGAATCTTCTTCTCGTGCAGGATCTCGTAGGGGCGCTGGCGTTCCGAGGGCGCGTCGAGAAACACGTGGGGCACTTTCTCCAGCAGTTCCAGTGCGTCAGCTTCCTTAGGCTCATTCCACGACGCGACCACCACCCACCGGTCGTCGTACAGGCGCTCCCGCGGATAAGGCGAGGGAAATGCCTCGGGGAGCAAAACGACGTCGGCCGCGTCCTCCGCAAACGCTGCGCTGGTTGCGACGCTCGTGGTGCGGAGCCGCAGCACGGTGTTCGGCGCCCGCTGCGCCAAGAGCCGGCTGAGCTCGCTGCCGATCACGAAGGCGGTGGTGTTGGTCGTCGCCACGGTGATCAGCCGGCGGTCCACTGCGGGATCGAAGGAGGAACCGGTCACGATCCTCGCCGCCTGGTTCAACGCCTGCCTCAGCGGCGCGATGAGTTCGACCGCCCTGGGCGTGAGCACCATCCCGCGCCCCTGCCGCACGAGGAGTTCATCCCCCAGTAAGCGCCGGGTCCGGTTCAGCCCGTGGCTCATGGCCGGCTGCGACAGCCCGACCTTGCTCGCCGCCTTCGTTACCGACCGCTCTTCCAGCAGCGCCAGGAGCGGCACCAGCAGATTGAGGTCGACGGAGGCGAGCCGGGATAGATCTGCATCTGCCTGAACTCGTCGACGGCGATCCGCACCATGGTCCGGCGCTCATGCGCTGGTCCCATGACGACGGTTCGGGTACCGCTGTGGCGCTCAACTACCGGATCCCGATTCCCAAGCTGCGCCGCCTGAGCAATGCCGCTCCGGCCGCCGCGTCGCCTGCCGCCTGACAGTGCTGTCATAGACAGGGCCGGCCGGGAAGAGACGTCTTTTCCCGGCCGGCCCTGTAGTGTCAGTGCTACGTCGCCAGCGGCTCCGTCACGGCAGCCTCCACGCGCAGCTCCCCGCTGTCGACAGCCACGGTGACCCGACCGCCGTCGTGCACGGCGGAGGCGACCAGCAGGTCGGCGATCCGGTCGTCCAGCTCACGCTGGATGACCCGGCGCAGCGGGCGGGCGCCGTATTCGGGCTCGTAGCCGCGCTCGGCGATCCAGTCCACGGCCTCCTCGCTGACCGACAGGCCGATGCCCTGGGCGGCCAGCCGGTCCTCGGTCCGGGCCAGCTGCAGCCGCACGATCGCGCGCAGCTGCTCCCGGTCCAGCTTGCGGAACAGCAGGATCTCATCGATCCGGTTGAGGAACTCCGGCCGCATGGACTCGCGCAGCCGGCCCATCACCCGGTCCCGCAGCGCCTTCTCCGAACCGAAGCCGTTGCCCTCGCTGCCTCCGGCGGTGAAGCCCAGCGCCCCGCTCTTGCTGGCCAGGAACTCGGACCCCAAGTTGGAGGTCATGATGACCACCGTGTTCCGGAAGTCGACGGTGCGGCCCTGGCCGTCGGTGAGGCGGCCGTCGTCGAGCACCTGCAGCAGCAGGTTGAACACGTCCGGGTGCGCCTTCTCCACCTCGTCCAGCAGCACCACCGAGTACGGCCGGCGCCGGACGCGCTCGGTCAGCTGGCCGGCCTCGCCGTAGCCGACGTAGCCCGGAGGGGCGCCGACCAGCCGGGAGACCGTGTGGCGCTCGCCGAACTCGCTCATGTCGAAGCGGACCATGGCGTCCTCGTCGCCGAACAGTGACTCGGCCAGGGCCTTGGCCAGCTCGGTCTTGCCGACGCCGGTGGGGCCGAGGAACAGGAAGCTGCCCACCGGGCGGCCTTCGTCCCCCATGCCCGTGCGGCTGCGGCGCACCGCCCTGGCGATGGCCGTCACGGCGTCGTCCTGCCCGATGACCCGCCGGTGCAGGTCCGACTCCAGCCGGGCCAGCCGGCTGCGGTCGCCCTCGGTCAGCCGGGCCGCGGGGATGCCGGTGGCGCGGGAGATGATCGCGGCGATCTCGGCCTCGCCGACCACCGCCTCCGGTGACCTTTCGGCGCCCGGGCGGGATCCGGCGTCGTGCGCTTCCGCTGCGGTAATCTTCCGGTTCAGGCCCTCAATCTCGTCGCGCAGCCGGGAGGCTTCCTCGTAGTTCTCCTCCGCGACGGCGGCGTTCTTGGCGTCCTCCAGCTTCGCGACCTGCCGGCGCAGGGCGGCCACGTCAACGCGCGGGCCGCGCTGCAGGCTCAGCCGCGCGCCGGCCTGGTCGATCAGGTCGATCGCCTTGTCCGGCAGGAAGCGATCCGTGAGGTAGCGGTGGGACAGTCCGACGGCGGCGCGCAGCGCCTCCTCCGTGTAGGTCACCTGGTGGTGCTCCTCGTAGCGGTCCTTCAGCCCGGCGAGGATCTGCACCGCGTCCTCAATGGACGGCTCGCCCACGTGCACCGGCTGGAAGCGGCGCTCCAGCGCCGGATCCTTCTCCACCTTGCGGTACTCGGCCAGGGTGGTGGCGCCGACCAGGTGCAGCTCGCCGCGGGCCAGCCGCGGCTTGAGGATGTTGCCCGCATCCATGCCGCCCTCGCCCGCGCCACCGGCGCCGACGACGGTGTGCAGCTCGTCGATAAACACGATCAGGTTCCCGCCGTGCGTGGCGATCTCCTCCATGGTCTTGGTCAGCCGCTCCTCAAAATCGCCGCGGTAGCGGGTGCCGGCCAGCATGCCCGGCAGGTCCAGAGCTACCACGCGCTTGCCGTGCAGCTGCTCCGGGACCTCGCCGGCGACGATCGCCTGGGCCAGACCCTCGATGATCGCGGTCTTGCCCACGCCGGCCTCGCCGATCAGCACCGGGTTGTTCTTGGTGCGGCGGGCCAGGATCTCGATGGTCTGCTCGATCTCCTCCGCGCGGCCGATCACCGGATCCAGCTGGTTGTCCCGGGCGCGGGCGGTCAGGTCCATGCCGAACTGGTCGAGCATGGGGGTATTGTTTTGGGTTGTTTCCGGGGTGCCGGCGTTGGCCTGAGGCTGGGCGCTGGCGCTTTGGTTGGCGCTGGCGTGCTGCAGGGCCTGCGGGGTTACGCCGGCCGCAGCCAGGACCTGTCCGGCGGCCGTCTCCTGGTTGAGCACGAACGCGGCGAACAGGTGCTCCGGATCGATGTAGGTGGAGCCGAAGGCGCGGGCCACCTGGTAGGCGTCCAGCAGGGCGCGCTGCGCCGAGGCCGTGAACGACGGCGGTGTGCCTGGTTTCTCTGCCGAAGGTTCCGGATGCTTCTCCGGCAGCCGCTGCTCGGCTGCGCGGGTGATGGCGGCGGGCTCGGCGCCGGCTAGCTTGATCTGTCCGGCGGCCGGTTCCTGCTCCGCCATGACACGCACAATGTGCAGGGCGTCGACCTCGGTATGGCCAAGGTCGGCCGCGAACCGGGATGCCTGGGCCAGCACTTCGTGTGAGCGGCGGCTCAGCAGCCGGGTGATGTCTACCGTGCGGCGTGACTGGGCTGCACGCTGGCCCTGCAGGTAGCGGGCCAGGAACTCATCGAACGATCCGTTGCCGGCGGGTCCGAAGAACAAGGGCATTGATCCTCCTTGGTAAGTTGAGTGCCTTCGACTCAAGTTAACACAGGGGAGGGGGATTTATTCCGGGGCATAACGGCCGAACTGCAATCCCTGCCTTGGCGGGACGGGAGCGGTCCGGCCTGACCGTCGGAGGGACGGTGTCCAACAACAAAGGCATCAACCTGGCCCATGTTGCCGTCAAGGTTCCCGCACTGAGTGAGAAGGACGAGAACGACCTGCGCTGGGCCATCCGCCGCGGTGTGGATTTCGTCGCGCCCTCCTTCGTCCGGGACGCCGCCGCCATCAGGCGCGTCCACGAAATCATGGATGAAGAAGGCCGCCGAATTCCAGTGATGCCAAGATCGAAAAGCCGCAGGCGGTGGAGGCGCTCCCTCAAATCGTCGAAGCGTTCGACGCGATCATGGTCGCCCGCGGCGGCCTCGGCGTCGAACTTGCACTGGGGGAAGTGCCTGTCGTGCAGAAGCGGGCCATCGAACTGGCCCGCCGCCGGGCCAAACCGGTCATCGTGACCACCCAGGTCCTCGAATCAGACCGGTGACTCGGCGCGCCGCCTGGCACGCCTTCGCCCGCTCAAACCCGTATTTGCCTTTGCCCCGGTGGAGCAGGTGTCGAACCAGTTGGCACTGACTTGGGGCATCCAGCCCGTCCTGACCACCACCGGAAACCACACCGATCAGATGGCAGCACAGGTTGACCGCGGCCTCCGGGACCTGGGAATCGCGCAGAACGGCGACCTCGTCGTCATCGCCGCAGGATCCCTTCCCGGACAGGCCGGATCCATCAACGCGCTGAAAGTCCATAAGGTCGGCGACCCCACCAGCGCCCTCGGCCCCTAGCCGATCGGCAGTACTAACCCCGAAAGCACTTAGTGATGCGGGGCTTGACCTGACACGCCAGGCTGTGTTCGTGGCGGGGGAGGACTGACCGTGACAGAAACATTGGATCCCATCGCGACCGCTAAAGCCATGCACCTGTCATAGGCACTGATATCGGTGTTTGCCTGTAGGCGCATCAGAGTTCGACCGGGCAGCTCCGCCGCCCTGATCCCGGTAACTGACGGGACTTCCTTTCGCGTCAGCCTAACGGCTGGCGGCGGCTGCACGGGAGCATCCTAACTCCTTGCTGCCGGTGCACCTCTCATCTAGGTTGGAAGTGGACGCCCGCGGGGTAGGTTCCCGTCCGGGAACCGGCGGTGCGGCCAAGAAGGAATAATCAGCATGGCAACAGGCACTGTCAAATGGTTCAACGCCGAAAAGGGCTTTGGCTTCATCAGCCAGGATGACAACGGACCGGACGTGTTCGCGCACTTTTCGGCAATCGCCTCCAGCGGCTACCGCTCCCTGGAGGAGAACCAGCGGGTCGAGTTCGATATCGCCCAGGGCCCGAAGGGCCTGCAGGCCGAGAACATCCGCCCGCTTTAACGACTTTCGAACCAACTGCGCCCCCCGGACCCTTAAGGTCCAGGGGGCGCTCCACACGTGGGCGGAATGCACCGTTCAGACAGCCGTACTGTCGGGGATCAGCCAGATGGTGAACTCCTGCGGGTCGATGATCCGCCGGGAGCCGGGCAGGGGCTCAGTGATCCAGGCGACGCCGAGGTCCGGGGCCACGGATTCGACCCTGCCGTGCAGATGGATTACGTCCCCGCGCCGGGCTTCAACGTCGGGCTTCAACGTAGTCGCCGGGCTGGAGCATGCCGACATCCGTGACTTTGAGGCCGGCGCTGAGCGTTTCAGCCATGTCATGCCTCCGGAAGGTGACCGTCGTACGGGCTGTGCTCAGAGGCTCTTCCGGTGGCGGGGCAGTCCTTTGCTCGTCCGGGGGGCGGGTTTTCCGGGTGATCCGGCCGGGACAACTGGGGTGGCGGTGGGAAAATGCGGTTATGAGCATCAATGTTTCATCCGGTGAGCCGGCCGTGGATACTTCGCCCGAATCGGTGCTTCGGCTCACCTCCGTGGTTGCGGTTTCGCGTGAGGTCTACGCGGAGAAGGCCCCGGACCGGTACACGGTGTCGGCGGTGTTTTCCAGGCGGGTCAATCCGGCCGAGGCAAAGCTGATTCAGGGACCGGCGGCCCATGAGCGGTTGGCGGAGCAGGGCTACGAACACGTCCGCCTCGGCATTGACGAGCGGCGGCTGGAGATCGCCAACACCAATCTGGAAGAGCTGAATTCAGGTTTGGCCAAGGTGATCGGCTCCCTGGTCCGGAAGATCAGCGAGCAGGCACGCCGTGAACAGGAACAACGGGACGAAGCGGCCCTGCAGAAGAGCCGCGCGGAGGCGGGCCGCCGCAAGGAAGTCGAGGAACTGGCGCGGCAGATCTCCTTCGACTGACTACCCGCGGTATTGCTGCACGAGCGGGCACCTGAACGGGTCGCCGGATCTGAGGCCTACCTGGTTGAGGTACCGCACGATGGTCCCGTAGGACTCCCACAGGGAGGTTTCCGTGTACGGGACGCCGTGTTCGCGGCAGTACGCGCGGACGGTATGCCGGACCCTGCGCAGGTTCGGCCTGGGCATGTCCGGAAAGAGGTGGTGCTCGATCTGGCGGTTCAGGCCGCCCATGGCAAAGTCCAGCAGCCGGCCGCCGCGGATGTTCCGCGACATCACCACCTGGCGGCGGAAGAAGTCGATGGTGGCATTGGCCGGCACCCAGGGCATCCCCTTATGGTTCGGAGCGAACGCGGCACCGAGCAGGAACCCGAAGACGCTGAGCTGAACGGCCAGGAACGCCGCCGCCTTCCCCGGCGGCAGCACCGCGGCCAGCAGGGCAAGGTAGCCGCCGAAATGCACGGCCAGGAACAGCGCCTCGACCCACCGGTGCCTCACCCCGGCAGTGGCCACGATGGTCCGGATGCTCGCCGCATGCAGCTGGGGGCCTTCCAGCAGCAGCAGCGGAAAGAGCAGATACCCCTGGCGTTTCGCCGCAGCCGCGGCGAACCCCTTCCGTCCCCGGGCGGCCCCGGGGGTAAAGGCCATCACCGTCGAGACAATGTCCGGGTCCCTGCCCACCTGGTTCGGCGCCTGGTGGTGGCGGTTGTGCTTGGTGCTCCACCAGCCGTAGCTCAGCCCGGTCAGGAGCCCGGAAATCACCCGGGCCGCCCACTCGTTCCAGCGGTGCGACCGGAAGATCTGCCGGTGCGCCGCCTCATGGCCCAGGAACCCGAACTGGGCCAGCACCGCGCCCAGCAGCCCCGCCAGAACCAGCTGGTACCACGAGTCACCCAGCCGGACAATGCCGACCCCGATCGCGGCGGTGGCCAGGACCATCCCGATGATCATCATCCAGTAGAACCCGTAGCACCGCCTGAGCAGACCATCCCGCTGAACCTGCCGCAGCAGCTGGGCGTACACGTTTACATGGCCGGCACATTTTCCCGAAGCGGCTGACTGATGTGAGTCCGAAGGTTCACTGTGAGCACTCATCACCGACCCGTCATTCCTGCCCGGGCAACCGGGGCACCTGCGCCGAACTGCTCCTCACTGCTGGGGTCATCTCAGGATAGCCCCGGGGAATAACACCGGGGAATAACACCTGAACGGGTTTGTTTTCCGGCTGGCATCGAAATCCGTGCCCGCGGTCCGGCCCGGCGTCAGGGCAGGGTGCCTCTGCCGTGGGTGCGGTGTCAGCTCTGCGGTTCCGGTCCGCGGGCGAAGCGCCGGCCGGTGATTTTCTGCGGGGTGATTTCCACGTAGATGTTTTCGGGCGTCGGAATCCAGGAGTGCAGGGGAAGCCGGGAAGCGGCCTCGATTTCGGCCCCGGTCCGCAGTGATCGGGCGGTGCCGTGCACGATGACGCTCCAGGCGAAGTCCTCGGTGTAGCCGTCGGTTTCCAGGGCCACCCGGCGATTGATGGTCAGGTTTACGAGTTTGCTGCCCTGGGCGGTGCGGAACAGCACCACTCCGTCGTGGGCGAGGTAGTTGATGGGAAAGATTTCGGGGTAGTCCCCGACACTGACCGCCAGCCGGCCCAGATCGGAGCCGGCCAGCAGGTCCCAGGACTCAGCGGCATCGAGTTCGAGTACGGGATGATCCTGATCGGGCATCATGGTTTTTGTTCTCCCTGCCTGGGCTTAAGACGGATAAGGCGGTCCTGCTGATCACGGCTGGGCCCACAGAGCGGTCCCCGGACCGGATTTGAGCTCCTCCAGGTTCGTATGGGCGATTTCGAGCCGGCGGTCGGACACCGTCAGGCCGTAGCCGGTTCCGCAGCCAGAAAACCCGCGACCACCGACAGCAGCCGAAACGTGAATCCGCACGCGTGTCCATAAGCCGGACGCCCTGCTGGGCATTCGTTCCCGTACCCACAATTTTCCCACACCGGGGAATTCGCCAACGGCTTAGCCCGGGCCATCTCAGGAGGATCCACAGCTGAAGACAGGCACGAAACCTCACTGAGCCAACCGCCCGCGGATGTCGACGTATGCGCTGTTATCAGCGTCTGAAGGAGTTGGTGCAGAGAATCCGGCAGCCGACCCTGGGGTCCTTGGCCCAGGAGGAGCGCGGTCCCCGGTCGATGGTAGCCAGCCGCCGGGTCAGCTCCCTGTGGCCGGGTCCAGCGGCCTGGTCATCACCCGTAGCCTTCTGCACTGGGGCGACATTCCAAGGCGGACGCTATTCGAAGTCTGTACCTCGCCTATGCGTCCGGTCCCTCCACCGACCATGACGTGCAGCCGCGCCTCAGGCAATGGATTGGTTCCCTCCCGCGGACTGACCGTGCTGTCCCGGCGCAACCGCGAAATGGGCATGAGGAGGTCACCGGTGCCCGCATGGTCCCCGCCCTGCACGGAGACAAGGCCATCTGTGCCGAAGAGACTGGCTGGCAGCATCTCCTCGCCCTTTACGCATCCTTGCGGGCAGAATGGGCTCGGAACGGTTTCAACCTGTCGGGAAGGACGCATCAGGTGGGCGCATGGATCGTGCGGGCCGGCAAGCGGGGCGAGA